>JAEUJR010000554.1 GCA_016793585.1 Archangium sp. | reverse complement strand
AATGCGGTCTTTCTCGCCTTGCGGCTTCTGGTGACAGTCGAAGCACATCCACTTCTCGAAGCGCGTGGGCAGCGTCTTCGCCATGAAGGGGTGGCAGGTGAGGCAGCTCAGGTCGACGCCGGCGTCGAGCGGGTGGTGCTGTTTGACCTGGTCTTTGTGGCACGAGGCGCAGAGGTCGGCCGGCGGCGCGTGAAAGCCTGCGTCGGTCACCGCGTGGCAGTCGCGGCAGTACACCTGCTTCTCACCCTTGATGGTGAGGTGCGTCTGGTGCCCGGGCGCGGCCTTCGCCAGCCGGTACGACAAGGGAACGTTCATCAACCCCGCGTCGGGAGGCGGCGGCAACACGCCACAGCCCGCGGCGAGGACGAAGACGAACGACGTGATGAAGCGGCTCGAGGTCACGGGCGGCGGCCAGCCACGTCAGCGGCGATGGAGAGACCGAACAACAGACACGCGAACACCCCGAAGCCCTGCGCCACCGACATGGCGGCGACGACGGGAATCGGCGTACCCAGGAACACGCCCGTCACCATCATCGCGAGCGCGATGAGGCCGAGAATGCAGGCGATGCGCAGCGCGCGCTCGGTGGGCCAACGGGCCAGCAGGCGGAGGAAGCGGGTGATCATTTGCTCAGCTCCTCCTTCGTCTTGCTGAACGGGTGCGCCACGCCGTGACAGCCGGCCGACGCGCACGACACCTTGTTCTGGTCGAGCTCTTCGGCGAGCGAGGCGTGCTCCTTGATGTTGGTGAACGACGCCAGCGTGCCCGAGTGGCACTGCTTGCAGTTCTGGTTCGGGTACGGCTTCGCGGTGCGCACCTCGGCGTGGAACTGCTCGAGGGACCAGTTGCGGTAGCCACCGAGGTAGTAGTGGTACACGTGCATCATGCCGTTGAGCTTGGTGAGCGGGTACCCGAGCATCGAGTAGTCGGCGTGGCAGGTGTAGCAGGCGGTCGGCCCGATGATGGGGCTGCGCGCGTGCCGCGCCGCGAGGCCCAGGCTCTTCGGGTCTTCCAGGTCCGACAGGTGCGTCTCCATCACGTGGCACGAGCCGCAGAACTCACGCTCGGTGGTGCGGTGCATGCCCGAGCCCGTGCTGGCCACGGCCGCGAGGAAGGGGAACACCGCCAGCCCCAGCAACAACCGCATGCGCGTGACGGCGGTGAGGGCCGGCCTCGCGATGAGGTGATGAAGGAGAATGACGGCGGCCACCGCGGCTGCGGCGATGGTCAGGGCTCCGAATGGCGTGAATGCGCTCCCCATGGCGTGGCTCAGGGCGATACCGCGTGAACGGTATCGACTCCAGCAGTCCTTCCGGCGGCGTGGCACACGGCGCAGGCCTCGAGGCCCGACGCGGTGGTGTTGAGCATCGCGTGCGCAGACGCGGCGACGCTGAGGTGGCAGCCCGTGCAGGCGGCCGAGGTGGGCTGCTCGAAGACGGGCGTGACGGCGACGGCGCCGGGCAGGCACGAGAGGCCGCCATCGGCAGGCACGCTCGCACCACCGTCGGGCAGCGCGAGGTTGCAGGTGCGCACCTCACTCTTCGAGGGCAGCAGGCCCGACGGCAGCGGCAGCGAGTACGCGGTGGCCGTGTGGCACTTCTGGCAGTTGTTGAGCGGCGACGGGTACTCGGCCTGCGCGTGAATGCGGTGCACGAGGTCTTTGAAGTTGGCCGCGGGTGCCGTCACCGAGCCGCCGTCGATGGGCGTCACCACGTTCTCGACCAGGTTGCCGCCGTGGCAGACGACGCAGTGCTCGGTGTTGGTGCGCGAGCCGCCGTGCGCCGAGAGGTTCTGGTGGCAGGCGTTGCACTGGTTCAGCGTCACGTCCTTGCGGCGTGGCACGGCCGTGGCGTCGGTGACGGCGAAGGCCGCGGTCGGGTTCACCGCGCAGTACCGAACGCCGGCGTCGTTGTTGGCGCAGACCTCCATGCCGAGCGTGAAGCTGCCCGTGTCGGTGAGGGCCATCGGGTTGAGCGCCCGGTAGCGGAACACGCCGGCGTCGAGCCGCTCGAGGCAGGCGCCGCCGTCGGTCACCACGGTGCAGTCGGCCGCGGTCTCGGCCGTCTCCGAGGTGAAGCGCGCCATGTCGGCGTTCGGCCCGCCGAAGACGAAGCGCAGGCGGCTCAGGCGCGCGGCGAGCACGTCGCGCGGCTGGCCGTTCACGTTCACGCCGAAGGTGACGGTGGGCCGCGTGCCGGGCGGCGTGGTGGGCATCGAGATGATGTTCGCGGTGACGCGCACGCCGCGTGGGTCGTGGTTCGGCGCCGGGTGTTTGTCGTCGATGGGCGCGATGGAGCCCGTGGTGTGGCAGATGCCGCACTGGGCGTCGGTGCGCACGCCGCCGAGGTGCAGCGTCCACCCTGGGGGCGGCGAGGTGTCGGTGAACCAGGTGCGGTCATGGCAGCCCGCGCAGTTCTGAATGCTGGGGTTCGTCTTCCACCGGTCGCCCTGTGTGCCGGTGTGGCAGTTCTCGCAGGCGTTCAGGTTGCCCGGGTAGCGCACGTTCGAGAAGTTGCTGACGGCGTTGTTGAAGCCGACGAAGACGTACTGCGTGCCGGCGTCGACGCTCTCGAGCTTCGGCCCCGCGTGAATGTTGTGAATCATCTTCTTGAAGTCGAAGGTGTTGCCCGACTCCGGGTCGATGTCGTTGGTGTTGGTGTGGCAGAGAATGCAGAGGCCCACCTCACGCCGCGCGCCGCCGTGCGCTTCGAGCCGCGTGTGACACGAGTTGCAGGCCTGGTCGGTGACGATGTCGCGCACCTTGGTGACGGGCTGCCCGTCGGGGCGGAAGTTGAAGAGCGTGTTGTCGACGTAACGGACGTTCTGCGAGGTGCGCGTCGCGTAGAGGCCCAGGGTGTGCGTCTTGCCGCCGTTGGCGCCGACCGCGATGGGCGTCGAGAACTGGTAGCGGTAGGTGCCGAGGTCGAGCTCGGTCCACGCGCCGTTCGACTCCGACGAGTTCTGCACGAAGGTGCCGCCATCGAAGGTGACGTTGCGCTTCGTGTACGAGACGTACTGCAGCGGCAGGCCGTCGCTGCGCTCCTCGAGGTAGCCGAGCACGAACGAGAGGCTGACGGCGCCTTCGGTGATGGTGCCCGTGCGGTCGAGCGCGCGGCCGTTGCTGTCGGCCAGCTTCACGTCGACCACCGCGCCTCCGTCGACCACGCCCGCGTCGAGCACGGTGACGACCAGGCCCGGCCCGCTGAAGCGAAAGTCACGGCCGTTGAGGCCCGCGTCTCCGGCCGGGCCCTGCTGGCCGTTCATGCCGTTGGTGCCGTTCTGCCCGTTGGTGCCGTTCTGCCCATTCTGACCGGGCTGGCCCATGGCGCCCGTTGCTCCGGCCGGGCCGGGGCCACCAACACCGCCCGTCTCTCCGACAGGGCCTTGCGGACCGGCGGGACCTGCCGGGCCCTGACAGGCCGTGACGACGAGGGCGGCGCTCAGCAGAATCAGCCGCAGAGGTGCGCTTCGGGGGGACAAGCGGGTCGAGCTGTTCATCAAGAGAGTCTCCGGTTCGAGCGACCGTGCGTCGGCTGTACCAAGTGCTGATCAAGCTGACACGACACTGACATTCTGCAATTTCTGCGGCTGGAAAAGACGACCCCGCAGCAAGTGCGTCGGAGAGACCGCTTTCGACGCGTTCGTGGCTGAGAACGGATCTTGTCTACAAGGGTTTCGAGATTCGAGGGCACCCGTGATTCGTCGGCTGGGCAGAGACAGGTTGTGGAGGCGAGCGGTGCCGTCGAAGGGCGCGGTAGTAGCGTGCCTGATGTCGGCCTCGGCTCTGGCTGATGTGCCGACGTGGGTCGACGCGAGAGCGACGCTCCAGGCGCAGGCGTTTCAGCAGGCGTTGCTGCCGGGGGTTCCCGGCGTGGTGGCGCCGATGCCGCTCGCGTTGCCGTTCACGACGACGGGGTTCCTCCGGTTTGGAGGCATGGACCTGCCGGGCGCTCCCGACACGTTGAGTGGCGAGGTGGCGGCGTGGGGCCGGGTCGGTCCGCGCGACGGGTTGCTGGGAGACGGAGACGTCACCACGGCCTGGGCGCAGTACCGCAGCGGTCCGTGGCGCGTGAAGCTGGGCCGGCAGGTGACGTGGCCGGGCTCGGCCCGCTACGTGCGCTTCGACGGCGTCTCGGGTGGAGCGACGTTCGGCCACTTCGACCTCGACGCCTACGCCGGCTTCGTCGCGCTGCCCCGCTGGAGTCTGCCGCGTGGCGCCTGGGTGCTCGGCTCCATCGGTGAAGCGCTCGAAGACCCACGGCTGCGTGAAGCGCAGAACCGCGCCGGCCAGTTCCTCGTCGGAGCCCGCGCGGGCGTTCGGTACGGCCAGACGATTCGTGGCTCCCTCGCCTTTCACGAGCAGCACGACGACATCGGCGTGGCCTACCGCGTGGTGAGCGCCGACGTCGGCAGCCAGCCGGTGGACTGGATGGGCCTCGGCGCGCGCGCCGCCTTCGACGTGAAGTCGCTGGGCTTCTCGGAAGCGCGCGTGTGGGCCGACGTGACGGGCTGGCGTTTTGCCACCGCGTCGGTCGACTACTCGTACCAGAGCCCGTCGCTCCTGCTTCCGCAGACGAGCATTCTCGCCGCGTTCGGTGGAGCCTCGTGGCACGAGCTCGGCGCCGAGCTGACGGTGCAGCTGCCGTGGCGCCTGACGCTGACGGGCCGTGGCGCGGGGCAGGTGTACGACGGCGACCGCCCCGGTGGCCGCGGGCTCGCGAGAGCGAAGTGGGTGCCCGACGTCGACGAGCGCTGGCTGGTGCAGGCCGAGGTCGCGCGCGTGATGATGGGCACGCAGGGCTACACGCAGGGCCGGCTCGGCGCCCGTTATCGCGCCACCTCCACCATCACCGGAGCCCTCGACAGCGCCTTGTACGTGTATGACGCCCCGATTCACGGCGTCTCGTCATCGCTCACGGGTATCGCGAGCTGTGAGTGGGCCATCACCCCGTGGCTGCGCACGATGCTCTCCACCACCCTCATGTCGACGCCGTACGCCGCCTTCGAGGTGCAGGGCCTCGGTCGTCTCGTCGTCGAGCTCGAGCCGAACTCGATGGGAGGCCGGCCATGACGAAGCGAGCCATCGTCCTCCTCGCGTTCGCGCTGCTCATCTCGGCGTGTGCGCGCGGGTTGTTGACCCGTTTCCCCCACCGGCAGCACCTCGCCGAGCTCGAGTGCGGCGGCGCGGGCCAGAAGGCCTGCTTGTCGTGCGCGTCGTGCCACCAGGGCGACGAGACGAAGAAAGACTCGTGGAAGCAGCCGCAGGTGACCGCGTGCGTCAGCTGCCACAAGGACTCGAACGAGGTGTACGCGAGCTCGATTCGGCCCGCGGTGGCGACGCTGCCCGTCGGCAAGTCGATTCAGTTCAAACACGACCCGCACCTGAAGATGCCCACCATCAAGGGCCAGTGCGTGAACTGCCACGCGGGCGCGGTCGGCGTCGCCGGTGGAGACCCGCTCTTCCCACCGATGGCGACGTGCCTGTCGTGCCACGAGCACAAGAAGCAGTTCGACGAGGGCACCTGCACCAACTGCCACAAGGAGACCGACCTCAAGACGCTGATGCCGACCTCGTTCCTGCGGCACGACGCCGCGTGGATGAAGCGGCATGGCCAGGAGGCGCGCGCGAACCCGGCTGGCTGTGAGACGTGCCACTCGCAGACGACGTGCGACAGCTGCCACGACGCCACGCGGCCGTCGTCTCCTGCACAGCGCAACCCCGAGGCCATCGACCGTGAGCTGGTGCACCGCTTCGACTGGCTGACGCGGCATGCGCTCGAGGCCGACTCCCAGCCCGGCAGCTGCGTGACGTGTCACGCGAAGACCGAGTGCGATGCGTGTCACGTGGCGCGCGGCGTCTCGCCTTCACGTGCTGGCGCCGAGGGCATTCACCCGGCGCAGTGGGCGAGCGGGCTCGGGCTGGCGCGGAACGGTCACGGCCTGGCGGCGCGGCGCAACATCGCCTCGTGCGCGGCGTGTCACGACCAGGGCGCGGCCAGCAACTGCGTGCGCTGTCACAAGGTGGGCGGCACGGGCGGCACCCCGCACCCCGCCGGCTGGCGCAGCACCGCGCCTCTCTCGAACGCCGAGTGCTCGGCCTGTCACGGAGGCTCGCTGTGAGCCGGCACGCGTGGACTTTGACGATGCTCTGCTTCACCTCGGCCTGCTTCATTCCGAGGGAGCCCGGGCCGCGGCCCGACAACCAGTGCGTGCGCTGCCACGGCGACTCCACGCGCGCGGGTGACGAGGTGACGAGAGCTGCTCCGCCGAGCGACACCTTCGGCAACACGGCCGTCTCGTACCCCGGCGTCGGCGCGCATGCAGAGCACCTCACCGCCTCGAAGACGCACGGCGTGGTGGCCTGCGTCGAGTGTCACAAGGTGCCCGAGACGGCCGAGTCGGCCGGCCACAACGACGGCAAGACGCAGCTGACGTTCGGCGCCATCGCGACGAAAGACGGCGGCCTGTCGCCCGCGTGGGACCTGGGCACGCGCCAGTGCACCAACTCCGGTTGCCACGGCCCGGTGTCTGGCAAGTGGACGCGCCCGCGCACGTCGGAGGAGGCGTGCGGCAGCTGTCACACGTTGCCGCCGAAGGCGCCGCACCCGCAGTACGCCGCGTGCGAGGTGTGTCACGCCGAGGTGTACGACGCGCAGGGCATTCACGCCGCGCAGCTGCACGTCGACGGCATCGTTCAACGCAACGAGGCCTCGTGCAGCGCGTGTCACGGCGCCAACGACGCCGGCGTGCCTCCACGCTCGCTCGACGGCGGCACTGACGTGACGAACGTGGGCGTGGGCGCGCACACCGCGCACGTCTCCGGCGGCAAGTGGAGCAAGCCCGTCGACTGCGCCACCTGTCACGTCGTTCCGACGATGGTCTTCACGTCGACGCACCCGAACGGTGGCGCGGCTGAGGTGTTGCCTGCGGTGAAGTACGACGCCGCGACGCACACCTGCGCGACGAGCTGCCACGGCGTCGGAGATGCCGGCACGCCGCGCTCTCCCGAGTGGAACACGCCCGACGCGGGGCTCTCGTGCAGCTCCTGTCACGGCGCACCGCCCGCGCTGCCGCACCCGCAGGTGACGCAGCAGAACCTGTGCATTCTGTGTCACCCGGCCGAGAACGGGCAGCTCGCCCGCGGCACGCACGTCAACGGCGTGGTGAACCAGAACCAGCCGATGGCGTGCAACGGCTGCCACGGCAACGCGGCGAGCATGTCGGGGGCTCCGCCGAACGACCTCTCGGGCAGCGCCGACACGACGCGCGCTGGAGTCGGCGCGCATCAGGCCCACCTCGTCGGGCGCGGGCTGGCGCGGCAGGTCGGCTGCGCGGAGTGCCACGTGGTGCCGGCCGCCGTCATCGCGCAGGGCCACATCAACGGCGTCAATGACGTGCGGTTCCAGGGCGTGGCGACGAGCAACTTCGCGGTGGCCAGCTACACGCCGGCGACCGCGACGTGCACCAACGGCTGCCACGACGTCTCGCACCTCATCGGAACGCCGAACTCGGGCGGTGGAACGAAGACGGCTCCGAAGTGGACGCAGGTCGACGGCTCTCAGCGGCAGTGCGACTCGTGCCACGGAGCGCCGCCTCCGCTGCCGCACGTGAACCGCACCGACTGTGGAGCGTGTCACCTCAACGCGCTGCCTGATGGTGGCTTCGTGCGCCCTGAGTTGCATGTGAATGGGCGAGTCGACTTCGCGCTTCCCTGAAGCGCCTCGTCGCTGGTGCGCTCCGCGCCGGATCCGTGCGGCATCGGTTCTCCCGTCGGATCCGTGTGTCGGATCCGTGCTCCTCACATCGGGTCTGTGCGTCGGGTCCGCGCGCTCCGCGTCGGGTCCGTGCTCTCCGCGTCGGGTCCGTGCTCTCCGCGTCGGGTCTCTGCGTCGGATCGACATTCTGTAGACGGCGAAGTGGCCCGTGCCTCGTCGAGTGAGCGCGTCTCGCCAGTGAAGGGTCGCTGCCGCTGGCTTCATGACGGCGAGAACTGAGCTTCGTGAGTTGTCTGGTCGAATAGGTTGCACGCAACCTATCGGCTCACTACACCTCCCGCCGTGAAGCGCACTCCAGCCATCGACGTGCTGTCGCTCGACCAGCAGGTCTGCTTTCCCATCTACGCGGCCAGCAACCTGCTCCAGCGCATCTACCGGCCGCTGCTCGAGCCGCTGGGCCTCACCTACGCCCAGTACCTGGTGATGCTGGTGCTCTGGGAGCGTGATGGCCTCACCGTGAAGGACCTCGAGGCGCGGGTGTTGCTCGACAGCGGCACCTTGTCTCCCCTGCTGCGTCGGCTCGAGAAGCAGGGGCTGCTCGCGAGACGGCCGTTCGCCGACGACGGGCGGGTGACGGTGCTCACGTTGACTGCAGCAGGCCGCAAGCTGCGCGCGCGCGCAGTGAACGTTCCCGAAGCGCTCGTGTGCCGCATGTTGGGTGGGCAGCGGCTCGACGAGGCGGGCCTCACGCAGGTCGCCACCCTTCGCTCTCAACTCCAGGCGCTCGTTGGCCGCCTCGAAGAAGCCACCAGGAGAACCGCATGACGACGTTGCACGAGGTCGAGGTCACCACCATCACTGGCGAGAAGCAGAAGCTGTCGGCCTACGCCGGTCAGACGCTGCTCATCGTGAACACCGCCACCGGCTGCGGGCTGGCGCCCCAGTTCGAGGGGCTCGAGGCGCTGCATCGCCGCTTCAAGGACCGCGGCTTCGCGGTGCTGGGGTTTCCCTGCAACCAGTTCGCGGGGCAGGAGCCGCTGAGCGCCGAGGGCATTCAGGAGACCTGCAAGCTCAAGTACGACGTCACCTTTCCGCTCTTCGCGAAGCTCGACGTCAACGGGCCGAACACGCACCCGCTGTACCGTCAGCTGAAGGAGGCCGCGCCGGGCCTCGCCGGGCTCGAAGCCATCAAGTGGAACTTCACCAAATTCCTCGTCGATGGTCGGGGCCAGGTGCTTGCCCGTTTCGCGCCGACCGAGAAGCCCGAGGCGCTCGTCGAGCAGGTCGAAGCCGCGCTCGCGGGAGCGCTGAAGCCGCTCGATGCGCCGCGCCCGTGGTGGGCCACGACGCCGTCGACGAGCCTCGTCGCGACCGGCGCACGAATGCTGCTGGGGCTGGCGCTGCTGCTGGCCGGCACTGGACACCTCACGTTCCAGCGCACCGAGTTCCTCGCGCAGGTGCCTCGGTGGGTGCCGCTCGACGCCGACTTCGTGGTGCTCGCTTCGGGCGTCGTCGAGCTGCTGCTCGGCGCGGCGCTGCTGGCGCTCGGCCGGCGGCGGGTGCTGGTCGGCCTCGTCGTCGCCACCTTCTTCGTGCTCGTCTTCCCCGGCAACATCTCGCAGTACGTCAACGGCATCAGCGCCTTCGGCCTCGACACCGACCAGGCACGCTTCACCAGGCTCTTCTTCCAGCCGGTGTTGGTGGCGTGGGCGCTCTGGTCGACGGGAGCCATCAAGGCGTTCCGCTCGAGGCGCTCGAGCCCGTCTGCAACGGCGACACCGGCGCTGCAGAGCTGACCCCGGCCGAAGCGCTCGAGCGTGCGCTTCACTCAGCCGAAGGCGACTCGCTCGAATCGCAGCCGCACGGACAGGCAGTCAGCAAGTCTGGTGCGGCGGTATGGTGGCTCCGCTCGATGCGCTTCCCGGCGGTCATTGCTCTGCTTCTCTCTGCCTGTGTCGCGCCCGATCCGTGTGCGCCTGGAGCGCTCTTCGAGTGGGTCCAGGAACTCGACCCGACCTCCATGACGCGGGTGGTCTCGCTTGGCTT
>JAEUJR010000526.1 GCA_016793585.1 Archangium sp. | reverse complement strand
AGACGAGGCAGTAGAGAATCGAGCTGAACTGGAGCGGCGCCTCGACCAGCACGTCGACGGTGATGGCGACCCAGGTGAGGGCCAGCAACGTGAGCCAGGTGCGTCGGGCCGCCCAGCCCGCGCGGTAGCACATGGTGAGGGCGATCAGACAGACGCCGAAGGTGCCGGTCATCACCGCCGAGAGGGGCAAGCCGACGAGCCAGTAGCCCGGCGCCGTGGTGAGCGCGGCGAAGGCGCTGATCACCAGCGTGACGATCATGAGCTGCGAGCGCAGCCGCTCCATCGAGCCACGTGCCCCTCGCACGGCCTGAAAGCTCTCGGCGAGCTCGGCGAGCGTGTGCGGCAACGAGGGCGAAATGGCCAGCCCCAGCACCGGCGCCAGCAACCAGAGCAGGCCGAGCGGGTCGACGCCGTCAGCCACCAGCGACCGCGCGATGAAGACGGTGGGCACGGCCGAGCCGACCCACAAGGCAGCCCAGCCGAGGGTGATGCCACTGCGCAGCGAGAGCAGCACCAGCACGACCCACAGGCCCGAGGCCGCGGCAATGAGGCCAGGCGTTCGGCGCCCGATCGAGAGCTCGATGATGGCCGTGACGAGCGAGACCGTCGCGAGCGTGACGAGAGAGAGCGAGAAGCGCCGGCGCCGGGTGACCTCGACGAGCTGTCCGTTCGAACCACGCACCCCGCAAAGGTACACGCAGAAGCGGCTGGCGCCCGGCTTCGTGCAGGGTCTGCGTTCACCCGTCTCGGGGCATGCTGGGCCGGTGAACTTCCCCGACGAAGTGATGGACCGGCCGCTCGACGCACTCGTGGGCGCAACCGACTCGGTGATCGTCGATCTCCCTGACTGGCATCAAGTGACGACACCGTCGTTCGCGAGTGGCGGGCTCAATGGGGTCGCTCGCTGCCGGTTGCCTGAGACCGCGCTCGACCAACGAATCGATCAGGTGCTCTCGAACTACCGCGGCATTCGGTGGCGGTGGACCGTGGGCGCGAGCGACACGCCGGGGCTGTCGGAGCGGTTGCGGCGTCGCGGTCTGGCGGAGCGCTCCGTCATCGGGCTGTGGCGGGCGAGTGATCTGTCGGTGCCCGACGGAGCGCAGGCGGTGGAAGCGACGAGTGCCGACGACGTGACGGCGTTCAGCGCGGTGATGGCCGAAGGCTGGAGCGCTCCGCTCGCCCCCCTGCTCGCCTACAACGCGCGGTTGGCCGTGACGCCGGCGAAGCAGCGTCTTTTTCTCGCACGGGTGAACGGTGAGCCCGCCGGGAGCGCCGGTCTCGCGATCGTCGAACGCTCTGTCTCTTTGATCGGAGCCGTGGTGCTGCCCCGCTTCCGCGGCCGCGGCGTGTATCGGGCGTTGCTCAACGCGCGGTTCTCGCTCGCGCGATCACTCGGCAAGGCCATCGTCACCTGCCAGGCGAACCCGCAGACGTCGGGGCCGATTCTGCAGTCGCTCGGGTTTCAGTCGGTCGGCACGTTCCCCGTGTTCGGGCCGTGAGGAGCTCACGCCTCGGGCATGAGCGGCTCGAGGTGATCGACCTTCAGGTTCACCACCTTTCCACTGCGTTCGACCCGGCCGGCGGCGAGCACCAGCGCCGTTCCGGTGATCTCCTTTCGGTACTGCTCGAACCGTTTCGGCTCGATGACGAGGTTCGCGAGCCCGGTCTCGTCCTCCACCGACATGAAGCAGAAGCCCTTCGCGGTCGGGGGCCGTTGCCGGACGATCACCAGCCCGCCGAGGCGCACCGTCTTGCCGCTCGGCACCTTCTGCAGCTGCTCGGCCGTGAGCGCGCCCGCCTTCTGGAGCTGCTTTCGCATCAACCCCACTGGGTGCGACTCGAGCGAGAGGCCGACGGTGTCGAAGTCGGTGGCTACGCGCTCGGTCGCGTTCATCGGAGGGAAGGCTGGGGCATCGGTCGCCATGGGCAGGCCGAAGAAGAGATCGTCTTCGTCGAAGGTGCCGAGGGCGGCGAGCTCCCAGAGCGCGGCGCGGCGTGAGGTGGTGATGGAGGCGAGCGCGCCTGCGAGCACCAGCCGGGTGAGCTCGGCCTTCGGTACCCGGGTTCTTCGGGCGAGCTCGGCGAGCGACCCAAACGGCCCTGCCCGCTCCCGCTCGAACACCAGCCGCTTCGCCGTCTCTTCGCGCAGCCCCTTCACGAGCTCGAACCCCAGGCGGAGCGCCGGCTGCTCCGGCAGCACACCCTTCACGGGAGCGCGTCGGAGGCCCCCCTCGGTCCGCCCATCGAGCTCGAGCTGGCACTTCCAGGTCGATCGGTTCACGTCGACGGCGCGCGGCTCGACGCCATGCCGGCGCGCGTCGTCGACGAGCGAGTGCGGCGCGTAGAACCCCATCGGCTGCGCGTCGAGCAGCGCGGCCGTGAAGATCGCCGGGTAGTACTTCTTGAGCCAGCACGAGGCGTAGGCGATCAGCGCGAACGAGGCCGAGTGGCTCTCGGGGAAGCCGTAGTGCGAGAAGCCCTTGAAGCTGTCGAAGCTCTTCTCGGCGAACTGGCGCTCGTAGCCGCGGCTCAGGCACCCCTCGATGTAGCGATCGCGGAACAGCGGCAGCTTCTCGTGCGCGCGTTTGTGCGAGAGCGCCCGCCGCAGCGCATCGGCGTCTCCGGGTGAGAAGCCCGCAGCCACCATCGACAGCTTCATGGCCTGCTCCTGGAAGAGCGGCACGCCGAGCGTTCGCGCCAGAATCGCCTCGACGTCTTTCGACGGGTACGTGACGGGCTCGTCACCGTTTCGCCGCCGAAGGAACGGGTGCACCATCTCTCCGACGATGGGCCCCGGGCGAATGATCGCGATCTCGATCACCAGGTCGTAGAAGTTCCGCGGCTTGAGCCTGGGCAGCATGTTCTGCTGCGCGCGGCTCTCGATCTGGAAGGTGCCGATGGTGTCGGCGTCGCAGATCATGTCATAGACGAACGGATCCTCCGCGGGCACCGTGGCCATGTCGTAGCGCCGCCCCGTGACCTGCTCGATCAGCTCGAAGCTGCGCGCGATCACCGTCAGCATGCCGAGGCCGAGCAGGTCGACCTTCAAGATGTCGAGCGCCGAGAGATCGTCTTTCTCCCACTGCACGACCGTTCGATCCTGCATGGAGCCGGCCTCGACCGGCGCCATCGACACCAGCGGCCCGTGCGTGATCACGAAGCCGCCGACGTGAATCGACAGGTGTCTGGGCATGCCCGAGAGCTGCCGCGCCAGCGCCATCGTCTGCTGCACGGCGAGATCCGACGCCGAGAGCCCGGCCTGGTGCAGCTGGTACGGCCCGACGTCGTCCGACAGATCCATTGCCTTCGAGAGCCGGTCGAGCTGATCGACCGAGAGGCCGAGCGTCTTGCCGACCTCTTTCACCGAGAGCTTCCCGCGGAAGCAGATGTGCTCGCAGACCATCGCGGCGCGGTGGCGGCCGTGCTTCTCGTAGACGTACTGCAGCACCTCTTCGCGGCGGGCGTGCTCGAAGTCGACGTCGATGTCGGGCGGCTCCTTGCGCTCCATCGAGAGGAAGCGCTCGAAGAGCAGGTTCATGCGCACGGGATCGATCGCGGTGATCTGCAGCACGTAACAGACGGCCGAGTTGGCGGCGCTGCCCCGGCCCTGACAGAGAATGCCGCGCGCGCGGGCGAACCGAACGATGTCCCACAGGGCGAGGAAGTAGCCCTCGTATTCGAGGGCGGTGATGAGGGTCAGCTCCTTCTCGATCTGCTTCCGCGCGGCGTCGGGAATGCCCGAGGGGTACCGAATGCGCAGGCCCTGCTCACACAGGTCGCGCAGGAACTCGGTGCGCGTCATGCCGGGCGGCAGCTCTTCTTCGCTGAAGGTGTAGCGAAGATCGTCGAACGAGAACGTGGAGCCGTCGACGATCTCCATGGTGCGGCCGATGGCTTCGGGGGCGTCGGCGAACAGCCGCAGCATGTCGTCGGGCGACTTGAGCGTGCGCTCTCCGTTGGGGAACACGAGCGTGCCGGCGTTCGCGAGGGTGGTGCCGCAGCGAATGGCGGTCATCACGTCTTGCAGCGGCTGCCGTTCGCGGGAGTGCGTGTGCACGTCGTTGTGGGCCAGCAGCGGCAGGCCGAGCGTTCGAGACAGCGCCTTCGCGGTGCCAAAGCGCGCTTCGTCGTCGGCACAGAGGTGTCGCGAGACGCCCACGTACGCCTTGCCGGCAAACGCTTCGGCCAGCGCGGCGGCGACGTGGTGCTCGTGCGGCCGAGCTGGATCATCGAGCAGCACCATGGCGAGCCCTTCGGCCCGCTGGAGCACCCGCTGCCACGGCAGCCCCGCCGAGCCTTTCGGGTGCGCGAGCCGGCTCTCGGAGATCAGCTCGCACAGGTGCGCGTAGCCCTGGGCGTTCTGCACGTAGAGCGCGATGGGTGGCGCATCGAGCAGCGTCATGCGACTCGCGAGCACGAGCTTGAGCTTCTGCTGCTTCGCCTCGAGGTGGGCTTTGACGAGCCCGTACAGCCCGTCGTCGTCGGTGATGGCCAGGCCCGACAACCCCAGCGCGGCCGCAGCCGACACGAGCTCCTCAGGGTGCGAGGCCCCGCGCAGGAACGCGTAGTTCGATCGACAGACGAGCTCGGCGTACATGGCGTCAGTCGAAGATGCCGTGCGCGTAGAACCGGCCATCGGCGGCGTCTTTGAACACCCAGAGCACGCCGACGCCCTCGAGCTGCACGCGGTAGTAATCGCGCGCGACCGACTCGGGGCTCCACCACTGACCAACGAGGCGCTCGGGGCCTTCCATCGCCTCGACCCGTCGCCGTCGGCCCTGCAACGTCACCGACGCCAGCAGCCCAGACGAGGTGAGCTCGGCATGCAGCACCGACGGTTCGCGGAACAGGCGTGACGGGCGGGCCTCGAGCGTCGTCGGCAGCAGCACCGCCTCGGCGACCGCCTTCACCTTCGAGCCCCGCCACTTTGCGCCCACCTCGAGGCCGGCGATCACGTCCATCACATCGGCCTCGTTGGGACCCGCCGCCGCCTTGCCGCGAGGCCCTTCCCAGACCGCCGGCGCGGGAGGCACCACCGCCGCCGGAGCCGCCAGCAACGCGAGCTGATCGTTCGTCTGTTGCCGCTCCTTCGTGCGCTCGGGAGGCGCCGGTTCTTCCCGCTTCGCGCCCAGCGTCCACTCCGCGTCGACGGCGCCCCAGAGATCGGAAGGCCGGCCGGTGTCGGGCGGCCGAAACGGAGCCAGCTTCCACGCCGCCTCGGGTCGATGCCTCGCCATGGGCTCGGCCGAGAACAACGACGCCTCGCCCAGCGCCGACTGCAGCTTCGAGAGCACGACCTCGAGCTGGGCATCTCCAGCGGGAGCGTCACCCAGCATCAACTGCCGCCCGGGGTCGGGGCAGGCCTCGTCGACGATCACCCGCACGCCGGCGATGGGGTGCTTCACCGAGAGATCGGTCAGCCGATGCCGAATGAGCTCGAGCAGCAGCTTCGAGTGCGCCGCGGGCCGGGCGAGCACGAGCGGCAACGCGGTCAGCCCCGCGCCTTCGAGCGTGAGCCCCACCGTCAACCGCACCGCCGCCAGCTGCCGCCCCTGAAGGCGCGCGCAGACGCGATCGACCACCATCTTGATCGCGAAGAGCACGGGCTCGAGCTGCTCGGCCGGCCAGTCGAGCGCGACGGCTTCGTCGATCACCTCGGGCAGCACCTCGGGCGTGAGGCTCGAATCATCTTGCCCACGAGCCAGCTGGGCGACGAGGTGCCCGTGCGTACCGAACCGCGCCGCAAGCGAGCCGATGGGCAGCGCGGCGACTTCACCGAGCGTCGACAGGCCCAGCGCCTTGAGCGGCCCGAGCACGTCGTCACCGAGGCCGGCGCCGAGCAACGCATCGAGCGGAGCCTGCGCGAGCAACCGACCGCCCTGCGCGGCGACGATGGCGCCATCACCGAAGCGGCAGAGCGCCTGGGTGGTGAAGCGCTCCGACCCGATCACCACCTTCACGCGAAAGCCGGCCACGTTGCAGCGGGCGATCAGCTCTTCCCGAAAGGCCTGCTCTCCACCGAACAGGTGCGCGGCCGAGGCGTCGACCCACAGCCCATCGGGCGCATCGAGCTGAAACGCCGGAGCCACCACCAGCAACGACTCGCCCAGCGTGCGCAGCGCCTTCCACTCGGCCTCGTCGTCGAAGCGGCGCTTCACGAGGCCGGGCACCGTGGCCGCCGCCGCCGCGCCCGTCTGCCCGAGCCGAACGCCCGCCGCGCTCGCAGCACGCGACACGAAGCGCACCCGTTCGGCGCCCTTCACGTCTTCGAGCAGCACCACCGGCTTGCCCGAGAAAGACGGCTGCTCCAACACCAGTCGTTGAAGTGGAAACCGCGGCAGATGGATGTAGGCGACCCGCATTCGACCCTCCTGAACATCCAATCAGTATCAGAGGGGTCTGACATGTGGATCGACGCGCTCCAACCCATTGGAATCAGGAACAACAGGGGCTGCAGTCGGGGCCAAGGGCCTTCCGGGAGCACCTGCAGCACCCGCGATCGGAGCCGAAGCAACTCAGGAAAGGATCGACAGCGATGCGCGCGCGCCCTGCGCTGCACAGGACGGCCTGACGACGGCTGCGATCGGGCTTTCGCTGCTCCGCTCCCGACCACAGCCACCGCGCTCGCCTCAGGCGGACGTCGGAGTCGCCTCGTCGCCGCTCGACGAACGAAGGAAGAAGCTCTCGGCCCAGCCGCGCGGCTTCCGGGTCTGTCCGGCGATGGTGGTGAGTTGGCCGTACACGCTCTGCCGAGCCGCGTTGAGATCGTCGACGAAGGGAACGAGTTCTCGCGCGCGGTGGGTCGCAGTGGCGATCTGCGCTGCCGCACGGGCATCGAGCGCTGCCTTTCCAGCAGCCAGCGCATTCGTGAAGTCGGTGGCGAGGGCCTTGAGCGAGGGCTCCGACTCGGCGGCCAGCGCACTCGGCCACGACTGGCTGGCACCGATCTGCGCACCGAGCGCGAGGCGAACGCCCTCGCTGGGAGCCTTCTTGAAGTACAGCTTGAAACGCGGCGTGTCACGGTTG
>JAEUJR010000523.1 GCA_016793585.1 Archangium sp. | reverse complement strand
GCTCCGAGCGGTGCGTTCGCGAGCACGGCGGCCGAGCCACGCTGAACGCCGAAGAACATGAGCGCGGCGCTCACCATCGCGACGACGCCGCCCGTGAGCACCACCGCGTACATGAACCAGCCGCCCTCGGCCCACGCCTGCCCCAGGTTGCCGAACAGGCCCATCTCGCCCCCGCCACCGACGGCGAACGCGAACAACGCGAAGGCGACAGGCCCGCCCATGAAGGGGGTGAGCGCGGCGGTGATGGCGGCTCCAGTGGGACGCTTCTCGGTCGGCGCAGGGTCGGTCATGCGCGGGACTTTCGGTGAACCGAAGGCCGATGCCAGCGAGATCGTCAGCGCTCGACGCGAACGCGAAGCCACCGGTCCTGGCGCCCTGCCTCGACCGCGGCCGAGATCAACGTGTCGAGGCTCATCGAGTTCGAGAGGAGCAGTCCCCGATCGTCGTCCGAGATGGAGAGTCTCACCGCGCGGAACGAATGCCGGAGCTGCTCGAGCAGCGGCCTGATCTCACTCGCCGATC
The DNA here is from genome assembly GCA_016793585.1 of Archangium sp. Next base: position 1,933 of record JAEUJR010000523.1, on the reverse strand, counting down.
TCGAGACGTCGACGTCGTGAGCCCCGATCACGTCCACCTCGGCCACATCGAGCCGCCGCGCGATCTGCAGCAGCCCCACCAGATCGTCCACGCGCGCACCCGGCTCGAGGCCCACGCGCCAGGCCTCACCGCGGGTCGGAGGCGCCAGCGTGATGAACCGCTCGAGCGTGTCGAAGTTCGTACCGAGCGGAAGTGGAGCCCCCGATTGGGCGGCCACGACGCCACGCGCTCCGAGAATGAGCTGAGGGCCTTCGGAGGGCGCGCCCTCGAGTGCAAGAAGTGAAGAAGGGCTCGTGGTGGGCAGGCTCGACCTGGCGATCGCGACGGAACTCGAGGCGGTGAGAACGAGCGCTGCCGAGGGAAACGCCGCCGCGGGGCCAAGCAACGCCAGCATGACCGCGTGCCGGGGTTCCGAGCGCAAGCCGATCACTCCGAACACCACCAACGCAAGGACGATCAGGGTGGCCACTGGCGTCGAAGGCACACGAAGCTCCGAGGTCTCGACGGCAGTGACGTCGACGAGCAGCCCACTGGCCGAGTGCAGCCCACGCGCGAGCGCATCGTTGAGAAGCACCAGACGTGCACCGGCGAGCGCGCCTCCAACCGCGCCCACGAGCGATGCCAGCCCCGCGATCCGTGACGCCTTCCACCCACCCGCGAGCTGCGCCATCGCAGCAGCGAACAACAGCGCCGTAGAGAGCGTCAGCCCGGCCCCGAACAGCACCAGCCCTTCCTTCGTCACAGCGAGCGTGAACTGGGCAACGTCGACCGGGCTGAACGTCGCGATGGAGCGCAGAATCACCCGCGTCGATCGCACCCCCATCAGCGCGCCGGTGATCACGACGACTCCCGCCAGCGGAGCCAGCGCCAACGACGCACCCGACGGCCGCTGCGCGCCGATGAAGGTGAGTGCCGCGCTCACGACGCAGACGACGAGGCCCACCGCCGCGATCAGCGTCAGCGCGAAGCGGTTGTCGTGCCACACCACCAGCAGCGTTCGATCGAGCCGGTGACGATCGCTGACGAACACGGCGTACGCCGCGACCGCCAGCGGAAACGCGACGAGCGGAAGCGCGGCCAGGACGAAGACCCGCGCGCGTGGAGCCTCGTTCACTGGGCGAACGCGGCCGCGATGCCGGCGAGATCGTCTCCGCCCACGAAGTCGACCCCCGCCGCCTTCGCCGCCTTCCAATACCCAGGCGTCTCGGGGCTTCCGTACAAGCGCACCTGACGGCCGAGCTGATGCGCGCCGTTCACCAGGTTCTCGAGCTGCTTCTGCTGCGTCGGAGGAATCGTGCCTTCACCATTCCACTGCATGAATGCGTAGTAGTTCAGCGCGTAGGCGCCCCACTTGTTGTCCGACGGAGGATCCATCGGCGAGTACGAGTTGCTGTCGCGCGCGTACGGCCTCGGAGCGGCTCGAGCGACCAGCGCCTTCTTGCCCGCGTCGTCTCCCGTGAGAATGACGGTCACCTGCCCCGACTGCGCCGGCCCGTCGTCCATGAAGCGCGTGAGCATCGGGTACTCGGCCAGCTGCGTGGCGATGAGATCGAGCAGCTTCGGATCACCCTGCTTCAGATCGAGCCAGAGGAAGAACGGCCTCGGCAGCGTACCCATGCGGGCCTTCGCCGCCAGCGGGTCGAGGTAGAGCGTCTTGAGCGAGCCCTTGAAGGGCGCGCCGTTGTGCGACACGCCGATGTCGTTGCCATCGAGCCACACGTCGGCTTCGACGCTCTCGAAGTTCTGATCGAGCGCATCGAGCAGCGGCCTGGGGTGCTCGTAGTCGTTGTGGGCGTGTTTGAAGCTGAGCGTCGCGGGCCGGCCCGAGTCAGGCACCGGCACGTCGGGCAACACGGGCGGACAACCACAGAGGAGCAGCACCAGCGGGAGCGCGCGGTTCACGCGCCGAACCTTGCCTCAACGGGCTGCCTCC
>JAEUJR010000495.1 GCA_016793585.1 Archangium sp. | reverse complement strand
CAACGCGTCAGCGTCGACGAATGTGTTGCGCAAATGTGCGGAAAGTCTCAGTATCGCACCTCTTCCATGACGGCGTTCCTGACCAAATCGCTTGGAGTCGTCTGCGCGAACTGCGACTTCCTCAACGTCGTCGGTGCCGTGAGGTGCATGTCGTGCGGTGCCGCCACTGACGCACCCTCTCCCACGGCGAAGACCGATCAGTCGCCCAGGCTGGTGCCGCAGCAGGCGCAGCCGATGAACCAGGAGGGCTCGGACAAGACGGTGCCGATGGCGCCCGCACCGACGAAGCCCGCCGAAGCGCCGCCGGGGTTGCGACGCAGTGGCGTTCAGCCCGCGCCCGATCTCGCCACCACGCCTGCTTCACCGTCTGCTGGTCGTGGCGTTCCTGCGCGGCCCACGTTTCAGTCGTCGGCGACGCCGCCTCCGCAGCAGACGCCTGGCCCGAAGTTCGGCCTCACCGTGCTCGCTGGTCCTGCGCGCGGTCAGCGCTTCCGCCTCGGCGCCACCGGAGCGCAGGTCGGCCGCTCGAAGGGCGTCATCCTCTTCCCCGAAGATCCGTTCGTGTCACCCCTGCACGCGTCGCTCATCGTGCGTGACGGCAAGCTCTTCGTGCGCGACGAGAACAGCACCTCGGGCATCTACGCGAGCATCGCCGGGCAAGAGACGGTGCCCGCAGGCGGCCTCTTCTGCACGGGCCTTCGGTTGTTCCGGTACGTCGGCGCGATCGAGCCAGCACCTGCGTGGAATCGCCTCGACGTGCTCGTCTATGGCGCGCCGGTGCCGAACGGTGTCGTGCACTACTCCATCGAAGAAGTGCTGCTCGGCGATCGTCCCGGTCGCTGCATCATCACGCCGGGGCCGGTGCTGACCATCGGGCAGGGCCGCTGCGACTTCTCGTTCCCCAGTGACGAAGGCCTCGCGCCGAGACACTGCGAAGTGGCGCCGCTGCCGACGGGCGCGATGATTCGTGATCTGTCGGGCGGGCTCGGAACCTTCGTACGCATCGCGGGTGAACGTCCGCTGAAGGCCGGCGATCGCATTCGCGTTGGCCAGCAGACTCTTCAGGTCGAGCTGCTGAGCTGACCGCAGCGCTCGTCAGGCGTCGGGTTCGCCACCAGAGCGTTGAAGCACCGCGAGCGAGCAACGCCTGCCTTCCAGCGTTCTCAGCGAGGGCTCTCGATCGAGCCGCGTCGCTCGGTTTCCCTCGCGGGCACCTCAGGAGCGTGGGACGGCCCTCGTCGAGACGCGGATGGTACGAGCGTTGGTGCTTCCGCGTGGCTTCACCAAGTGACTGGCCCGCACGTGGGCCCTCGCGCTCTGCGGTGATCGCACGCCATCGGCTTCGTGGTGTCCGGCGCTCGGCCCAGCGACTCCGCCGCACGCCGAACGCCGACCCGAGGTGACGGCTGCGACGGCCCGCCTCAGTGACCGAGGCGTTCGTCGAAGTACGCGCTGAAGTCAGCCGGCGTGTTCGGAGCGATCGAGCTGTACGTCTCCCACCACGCGCGCGCCTCGTCATCGTGCTGGCGTAGATGAGCGAGCTCTCCGAGCCGCAGCGCGAGATCGGGTCGAGGGTCGAGCCGCCACGCGCTCTCGTACTGCTCAGCTGCATCGGCGAAGTTGCTGCGAGCGAACGCCTCGTCGCCCTTCGTGATGAACTTCTGGGCGTCGGCCGGGCGTCGTTCGTTTCGCGCCTTGCGCTCGAGCCAGAGACTCGCGGTCGACTTCCCGGGAATCGGAGCGTTCGACGGCGCCTCGCTCGTCGGCTCACCCGGCACGAAGTGATCCTTCGACTGGTTGAGCACCTGCATCAGGTAGGCACCTGCGAGGAGCAGCGCGAGCAACACCAGCACGACGGTCGCGACCTTGAAGACGAGCGCTCCAGTCCCTTCGACCGTCGTACGCGCGACGTTCTGGGGCAGGTGCGTGGGCACCGTCATCTGGCCGACCCCCGGCGAGGTCCTCGGCTCGTTCTTCACCGTGTCTTCGCGCTGCGACCACGGCGATGAGCCCATGTTGGGCGGCGGGCCGCTGACCTTGGTCTCCTGCTGATCGAGCGGCGTCACCTTGCGAGGAATCGGCGCGAGCGACGGAGCCGAGTGCGGGCCCGAGCGACGGCCGACGGCGGCGCGGCGCTCTTTGTCGATGGCGAGCAGCTCGGCCCGGAACTGCTCGGCCGTCTGAGGGCGCTCGTCGGGGTTCTTCGACAGCGCCTTCATGATGAGGCGCTCCATCGCCGGGCTGACGCGCGCGTCGGGGCGGCGCTTCGTCGGCGGCGGGGGAATCTCGGTGAGGTGTTTGGTGGCGAAGCCCACCGCAGAGTCGGAGTCGAACGGCAGCATGCCCGACACGAGCTGGTAGAGAATCACGCCGACCGCGTAGAGATCGGAGCGGTGATCGAGCTTCGCGCCGCGCGCCTGCTCGGGCGACATGTACTCGGGCGTGCCGCACACGAAGCCGGCGCGCGTGAGGGCCGGGCCTTCGTCGTCGCTGCCGTCGACGATCTTCGCGATGCCGAAGTCGAGCACCTTGACGAAGTCGGGCTCGCTGCGGCCCTGCGACCCCATGATGTTCTCGGGCTTGAGATCGCGGTGAATGACGCCGACCGAGTGCGCATCGGCGAGCGCCGAGAGCACCTGACTCATCACCCGCATCACGCGTGACTCGGGCAGCGGCCACTCGCGCGAAAGAATCTGGTGCAGGTCTTTGCCCTGCACGTACTCCATGGCGATGTACATCGCGCCGTCGTCGGCCTGACCGAAGTCGAGCACCGAGATGGAGTTGGGGTGGTTCAACCGGCTCGCCGCTTTGGCCTCACGCTGAAACCGCGCGACCGTGCGCTCGTCGCCGAGCAGCGCCTGTCGCAGCACCTTGAGCACGACCGGCTTGTCGAGCGCGAGCTGGGTGGCCTTGTA
>JAEUJR010000466.1 GCA_016793585.1 Archangium sp. | reverse complement strand
TGTTTGGCGGGAAGAAGACCGTCAACATGTTCGAGATGACGAAGCTCATCAGCAAGCACCTGAAGTAATCGCTTCCTCGTGAAGCAACTGAAGGGGCTCGTCGGCAACGACGGGCCCTTTCTGATTTTCAGGGGTCGTGTTTCGCGGTCACCGCGGCGCGAGGTAGCCGAGCATGAGGCGCTCGATGGCGTGCGCGAGCGTGTCGTCGTCGAGGGAGCCGGGCCTTTGCAGCACACCGTCATGCGTGAGGCTGTGCGTCGCGTTCGCGAGCACGTGCATGGCGAGATCGAGATCTTCCTCGTCACGCAGTCGATGCCGATGCTGCTCGAGCACCGCGCGCAAGACGTGAGCGGCCTCTCGTGCGCGTGCGCCGAGCTGCTCGTAGCGCCCGAGGTGTTGCAGGGCCGCGAGCGTCTGCCGCATCAACGCGCCCTCCTGCCGCTGAAAGTCGAGAATCGCGCGCACCATGAGGCGCAGCGCTTCTTCGAGCGTCGTCGCGGGCGTCATCGTCGAGAAGCGCTCGAGGTGAAACGCGAGCTCGCGCTGTGACTGCCGCTCGGTGATCTCGGCGACGAGCGAGGCCTTGTCGGGGAAGTACTGGTACAGACTGCCCGGAGAGACGCCCGCCTTCGTCGCGACCTGCTGCAGCGTGAGCGCCTCCCAGCCCTTGTCTGCGAGCAGCGTGCTGCCGGCTTCGACGATGGCGTCGACGAGCGCCCGGCTGCGTGACTGCGACGGGCGTCTGCGGGGCTGCAGGCGCTTGGGGAGCGTCTTCGCGGCAACTCGTCGGCGCGTCGTCATGGCCCGGTGCTAACGCCAGCGAGGGAGCGGATGCCAGCCGCAGTGAGGCCTGATGATGATGAAGGTCGTGCTCCGAAGCCTCGAGTGAGCAGCACGGCGCAGCGGAATGGCGCGAACGCTCCACCCGAACCCGCGAGACCTCGTGAGGGCCCGCTCGGTCGAGCGTGAGCCCCGCACACTCCACGCGACCCCTGAGCGCTCGAGGCTTCGGAGCTCAACGTTTGCTCCGTCACCTCTGAGCCGTCTTCCTGGCTCGCGGCTACGCTGCGGCGTGGGAGATCTCGTTCTCGACCGCCGAGGCCCGCGCGACGCCGTGAATGATGCGCGCATGGCTCGCGAGTGCAGACAGGAACGTCGGGTTCACGTGGTACGGCACACCGAACTGCTTCGCGCACGCCTCCACGATGGGCGCGAGCGCGGGGTAGTGGCCGTGACTCACTCGGGGGAAGAGGTGGTGCTCGACCTGGTGGTTGAGGCCTCCGGTGAGCGCGGTGGCGAGCGCATTGCGCGGCGCGAAGTTCGCGGTCGTTCGCAGCTGATGCGCGAAGAAGTCGTCGGCCAGCGTGCCCGAAGCATCTGGGGTCGGCAGCGCTGGCCCCTCGACGACGTGCGCGAGCTGAAAGACGATCGCCGCGGTGAAACCCGTCGCCACCATCACCAGCACATAGCCGACCGCGACCTGCCACCACGGGCGCGCGCTCACCACCATCGGCACCACCAGCCACAGCGTCAGGTGCGCGAGCTTGCCGGCCACCACGTCGACGACGTCTCGCGCCGTCACCTTGCCGGGCCGCTCCTGCAGCTGAACGAAGTCCTTCATGAAGACCCACGACAGCATCGTGAGCCCGTACAGCGGCCACGCGTAGACGTGCTGGAAGCGCACGATCCACGGAGCGTCGCGCTTCTTGTACAGGTGCAGCAGCCCAGCCGGCTCGAGGTCGTGGTCGGCGCCGGGCACGTTCGTGAACGTGTGGTGAATCGCGTTGTGGGCCCAGGCCCACATTCGTGAGCTCGCGCCCATCAAGTCGAAGCTGCGCGAGAAGAGTGCGTTCACCCAACGGCGTGACGAGAGCGCTCCGTGAATCGCGTCATGCCCCACGTTGAAGCCGACCTGCGCGATGCAGAAGCCCGTCGCCAACGAGAGCGGAACCGCGAGCCACCACGGCAGCGGGAGGAACACCAGCGCCGCCCAACCTGCTGCCGTGAGCGCCAGCGAGAGCAGGCCCACCGCCCACGCCGAGATCGTCGCGTGCCGGCTGCGGCCTTGAAAGTACGCGTCGACGCGGCGGGTGAGTTCGGTTCGGAACGGCGACGACGAGTGTTCGAAGCGCATGCCTCTTGCGTAATCAGCCTTCGTCACCGCTCCGTAATCGACCCCGTTCCAGTCGAACGACAAGGTTCACGAACGCGAGACGTCCGCCGGGTCGATCGCGAACGCTCCTGAATTCGTGAACGGCTGCCGATGGTTGCGTCGTCGAACGCGCCGCCGTTGGCGTTCGTGAACGCGAGTGGTGAGACGCGTGGTGGCCTCGCTATTCGTGCGGGCATGAAGATCATCGTGCTCGGTGGAACGGGATTTCTTGGCGCCAGGACGGTCGAGGCGCTGAAGCAGTTTCCAGCGGTCGAGGTGCTGGTCGCGAGCAGACACGGCCCGCTCGTCGTCGACCTCGCGCAGCCCGAGACGTTCGCCGAGTTGGAGCCGGCCGACGTCATCGTCGACCTGACCGATGGAACGCGCAGTCGACCCGACGCGCTCGCGGCGTGGTGTCTGCAGCATGGCAAGACGCTGCTCGAGGCGACCTCCGACGCCGAGACGGTGCAGCGTCTGGTGCAGGCGCATCGGCACTCCACGGGGCCCGGCCGCGTCGTCGTCGGCGCCGGCATCTTCACCGGGGTGAGCAACCTCATGGCGCACGCCGTCGCAGAGGAAGCCGGAGAAGGCGCGTCATTGTCGTGGGCCGTCGCGTCGAGCCCGTTCTCGGGAGCCGGGAAGGGCACCATCGCGCTCATGGTCGACGCCGCTGCGCGGAAGGCGGTGCGCACGGTGAACGGCCGGCGTGAACAGTCGGCGCTCTCGGCTGGGCCCACCGTCGACTTCGCTGGCGTCAGGCGCCCGTCGTTGCGCATGTCGCTCGCCGAGGCCGAGATGCTGCCGCTGAGCACGCAGGCGAGCACCATCGAGACCTTCTTCGCGCCAAAGCCCGGGCTGCTCGTCACGGCCTTCACGCTGCTCCCCGCTCTTCTGCTGCAGGCGAAGTGGTTTCGCGCGGCGCTCGAGGCGTACTTCACGCTGCTGCGCCGCTTCGTGCTGCGTGGTGTGTCGACGTCGGTGCAGATGGTGGCGCGCGCCGAGAAGAACGGCCGGGTCTTCGAGCGGCACACGACCTCGCCCGACGGAATGGAGGCGGCGGCCTTCGCCATCGCGGCGATGGCCGAGGGCGTCGTGAAGGCGCCGATGGTGCCCGGCCTGCGCTTCATCGACGAGGTGTTGCAGCTCGAGCCGGTGCTCGCGCGCGTGAACGAGGTCGCCGGAAAGCCCGTGTACGATGCACCGGGTGGACGTGTTCTCTCCATTGCCTCCGGCGCTCGCGACGGCGCTGCGTGACCACGACATCGGCCTGCGGCGCGAGCTGCGCGTTCTCGGCTCGGTGCTCGCGCTCGGAGGCTTCGGCGTCGCGGCCTTCATCACCCAATACGTCGTTCGTATGGAGCGTCTGCTCGCGCCGCGGCAGGACGAGTGGCTTCCGTGGCTGGTGGCGCTCTCGGTGTTCGGCCTCGGCCTGTACCTTCGTCGCCTCGCGCGCACGGCGGGGTTGATGAAGCGCCTCGTCGCACGACTCGCAGAAGTGAAGGTGGTTCGGCTCGAGACGCAGCGTCGCCGGTATGCCGTTGGTTTGAACCTCGCGTTCCTCTTCGACGGCGACGAGAAAGAGCTGCTGCCCCTCGGAGACGGGCTCTCTGCGAGCGACCCCCGCGTGCAGCAGGTGCTGGCCGACGCACGCAGCGTGTGCCCCGGGCTTCGTTCGCGCTAATCCACGGCCCGATGCTTCGCCTCCGCGTCCTCCTCCTCCTCCTCGCGGGCTGCGCGCACTCGCCTGCGGTGCCGCGCGCCGACGTCGTCTCGCTCATGCTTCGCCACGTGAAGGCTGACGGGCCGAATCACCGGCACATGCTGCGGCTCGCGCGCCTCGTCCCCTCGTTCTCGAAGGCCGAGCGCGCCTCTGCGGCCATCGTCGAAGCGGCTGTCTTGCTGCACGACGCGACGAAAGAAGACGGCGCAGGCACGCCGTACGAGCGGTTCTGCACGCATCACCAGCAGGGCGCTGCGCTCGCGAAGGCCGAGCTCCCGTCGCTGGGCTACTCCGCCGCCGACAGCGCCCGCGTGGCCGAGGCCATCGAGCAGCACATGGGCCCGTGCGGCGAGAACCGCTTCATGACCAGCTTCTGCAAGCGCGAATACCCGGCCCCGTCGACGCCCGAAGCGCGCGTGCTGTTCGACCTCGACATGCTCGACCTGATGACCGTCGACGGCGTCGTGAAGGTGGTGACGCTTCGCCAGCGCAACGCCGAGTTCGCGAGAGAGCCCGTGAAGGACTCGGCGCTCACCGGAGCCGACTCTGCGTGGAAGTCCGTCACCGATGCGCGGCAGGTGCTGGTGACGACGACGGGTCAGGCCTGTGGTGACGCGGTGCAGGCGCACACGAAGGCGTTCCTCGACGGCGTGGACTTCGCGGTGGCCACGACGGTGGAGTCGTTCGAGGCGAGCGCGAAGGCCTACCTGTCTGCCCACCCGCTGCCCGCCTGCGTGACGCCATGAAGCGGGTGCTGCTGCTGAAGCCCGGCGTGACGAGCTCGAAGGCCGTGCTCGGAGACTACGAGCAGTGGTTCGGCGAGGCGACGGCCGGGCTCGCGACGATGCACCCGGTCGAGCTGCACGCAGGCGAACGGGCGCCGCCGTTGAGCGGCTTCGACGCGGTCATCATGACGGGCTCTCCGTTGTCGGTGACGCAGCCCGCGCCGTGGGTCGTCGAGGCCGCCGACGTGCTGGTGAACGCGCGCGTGCCGGTGCTGGGCGTGTGCTTCGGGCATCAGCTGCTCGCCTGGCGGCTCGGCGCCGAGGTGCGGCGAAACCCGCTCGGGCTCGAGCTGGGCACGGTGACGGTGTCGCTGACGGAGCAGGGCAGGGCCGACCCGCTCTTCGACGGGCTGCCGGCGAGCCCCGAGGTGCAGGCCACACACTTCGACGAGGCCGCTTCACTGCCCGCGGGCGCGACGCTGCTCGCCACCAACCCCGCCTGCGCCGTACAGGCCTTTCGTCATGGCGCGCGCTGGGGCGTGCAGTTTCACCCCGAGATGAACGCCGCTTCGATTCGGTTCGCCATCGGCAACGAGAAGACCATCGACGAGTCGCGGCGCCGTCAGCTCGATCAGCTCGCGAAAGACACGCCCTGGGGCGTGCGCATCTTGCGCAACTTCGTCTCGCGCTGCTGACGGCTCATCGGGGCAGCAGTCGCTCGGAGGGCGCTCGCTGGGGAGTCGACTCCGTTGGCGTGACGCCCGCGTCGGTGGTGGTCGGCTGCGAGGCCGCCGACGAGACGCGCAGCTCGAGCGCTGCCGCAGCCGCCGCGGGCACGCACTTGTCTCCAGTGGGGGTCTGCTCGCACGACTCGTTCAGTTGGCACTCCCCCCGGCAGGGAATGGGCTCGCACATTCCCGACTGCGGGTTGCACCTGTTGCCCGGCGTGCAGGCGGTGTAGCACTCACCGTTGGCGCGCCTGGCTCCGGCGACGCCGACCCCGATGGCGGTGCTGACGACGGCGTTGGCGCCTGCGGCCGAGCAGCCCAGGGCGAAGGCGAGCGGCAGGAAGAGGGCGGCTCTCATGGTCATGGCCTGCTGCTGAACTGCGTCTCGAAGACGGCGAGCATCAGCATTCGTCGCGCGGTGCCGAGGTCGTTGTTGCCCAGCGCCGCGCGCGCCGCCTGCACGTACTGCAGTGCGAGCCCCGTGTAGCTGGCCTCGGCGGCGCGAATCTGCTCCGACACGTTGACGAGCGAACCCGACGCGAGCGTCTGGTCGGCCGTGAAGAGCCCTCGGCTCGCGGCGTCGAAGCGCTGCCTGGCCTCGATGGCCCTGCGCTCGGCCTCCTTGCGCGCCTCTTCGCGTTCGTCGACGAGCTTCTTGAAGGCCGTGAGGTCGTCGTTGGCCTGGTCGACCTTCTTCGACAGCGCGTCGACGGTCTTCAGCTGGCGCTCGAGCTCGAGGTTCTTCGTCTCGAGGTCGGCCACCCGCTTCTTGAGCCGCTCCAGCTCGGCTGCCGAGGCCATGTCACGCGGCGCCTCGACGACCACGACCCCGGCGTCGAGCGCGCGCACACCGGCGTCGGCCGTCTTGAACGAGAACCCCGCATCGGGAGCCATCAACACCATCGCCGCGACCATCGTGTACATGACGTCAGTGTGCACCTCAGACGGCTGGCGGTCATGCTCGAGTGCACCCCCGCCCGTGTCTCCTGTCAGGCCCGCACAACACCCAAATGACGTCTGCCGCGACGCATTCAGGCTTGTCGCCGCACGTCTTTGTCGCGATGCAACGGGAGGTCTTTGACGTAAAGGGACGCCGCCTTGGGAACACCCCTGCTGTGGACAGCCTTCTTGTTGGGCGTCGTGACGGTCATCGTCATCGACCTGCGCGTCTCGGGCGGGAAAGAAGTGACCCCGCGCAAGGCCGCCATCTGGACGGGCGTCTGGGTCTCGCTCTCGTTGATGTTCGCCGGCGTGTTGTACTGGCTCGGCGGCACGAAGGCGGCCGCTCCGTTCCTCACGGCCTACGTCATCGAGTACGCGCTGTCGGTCGACAACCTCTTCGTCTTCATCGTCGTCTTCTCGTACTTCAAGGTCTCGAACGTCGCGCAGCACCGCCTGCTGTACTGGGGCATCATCGGCGCGTTCATTCTGCGCGGTACGCTCATCTTCCTGGGCGCCTCCCTCGTCGCCCGCTTCAATTGGATTCTGTATTTCTTCGGCGCGTTCCTGCTCTTCACCGCGTGGAAGCTGCTCTTCGGTGACGGCGAAGACGACGAGGTCGACCCCGAGAACCTCAGCGTTCTGAAGTGGGGCCGCCGCGTGCTGCCGGTGTCGACGAAGAACACCGACGACAACGCCTTCACCACGCGCGAAGCCGGCAAGTTCCTCTTCACGCCGCTCTTCCTCGTGCTGCTCGTCGTCGAGTCGACCGACGTGCTCTTCGCGCTCGACTCGATCCCCGCGGTGCTCAGCATCAGCCAGGACCCGTTCATCGTCTTCAGCTCGAACGCCTGCGCGATTCTCGGGCTGCGCTCGCTGTTCTTCCTCGTCTCGTCGCTGATGGACAAGTTCCGCTACCTGAAGACGGGGCTCGGCATCATCCTCGCGTTCGTCGGCGTCAAGCTCATCGTCGAGACCGCGTTTCACGACTTCGTCGCGCAGCACGAGGGCCTGCTCATCGTCGTCTCGCTCGGCGTCATCGCGGGCACGCTGGCGACGTCGATCGGCCTGTCGGTGCTCATCAAGCCGCCACCCACGCTCGAGGCGCCAGACAAGGCGCGTGAGCCTGCCGCTCCGAACTGAACCATGTCGAACACGATCACCGAAGGCATTCGCGTGCAGGTGAAGGCGACGTTCTGGCCCGAGCGGTCGAACGTCGAAGGTGGGCAGTGGGCGTTCTCGTACGCCATCACCATCTCGAACGAGGGCAGCGCGCCGGCGACCTTGCGCACGCGGCACTGGCTCATCACCGACGCGACGGGCAGCGTCGAAGAGGTGCGCGGCCCCGGCGTGGTCGGCAAACAGCCGCGGCTCGAGCCCGGTGAGCGCTTCGAGTACCAGAGCTGGGCCATGCTGAAGACGCCGTTCGGCTCGATGCGCGGCAGCTACCAGATGGAGCGCGAGGACAAGACGATGTTCGACGCCCGCATCTCGGAGTTCGCGCTGACGCAGCCAAACGCCCTGAACTGAGGCATGGTCGTCAGCCGCGATGGGTGAGCACGACGACCTGCAGGGGCTGCTCGCGGAGTACGCACTCGGAACCCTCACGCCCGAGGAGCGCGCCGAGGTCGACGCCCTGCTCGAGGCGTCTGCGTCGGTGGTGGCGCGCCTGAAGGAGCTCGAGCGGTCGATGTCGTTGGTGACCGCCAGCCAGAAGCCGCCGACGTCGGCGTGGGCGAAGGTGGCCGCCGCGCTCGAAGGCGGCGGGCGTTTCGAGCACCTCGTGCCGAAGCTCGCCGAGCACTTCGACGTCACCGAAGCTGCGGCGCGCGCGCTCGTGAGCTCGTTCGACGACCCGGCGAGATGGGGCCCAGGCCCGGCGCGAGGGCTCGAGCTGATGCCGGTCGAGGCGGGCCCGAAGTGGGCCGGCTACATGACGGTCGTCGTCCGTCTGCAGCCGGGCGCGCAGCTGCCCCTGCACACGCACGCCGCGCGAGAGCAGGTGCTGGTGCTCGAGGGCGGCTATCGCGACGATCAGAGCGGCCAGGAGTTCTGGCGCGGCGAGGTCGACGTTCGCGCCGAGGGCACGTCACACAGCTTCACTGCCGTCGCCGGCCCGCCGTGCATCTGCGCGTCGGTGGTTCAGCTCGCGGAGGACGCGTGAGCGACGAGCGCGAGCTCTCAGACCGGCTGGCGAAAGGTGACCGCTCGGCGCTGGGAGAGATCTACGCGCTGCACGGCTCGGTCGTGTTCGCCGTCGTGATGCGGCTCGTGCGCGACCGGGCAGAGGCCGAAGAGCTGGTGCAGGAGACCTTCCTCGAGGCGTGGCGGCGGGCTGCGCAGTACCAGCCCGAGCGCGCGAACGTGGCTGCCTGGCTCGTCACCATCGCCAGGAGCCGCGCCATCGACAGGCTTCGTTCACGCACCACGGTCGACCGCACGCTCGACGTCGAGCGCCGCGACGTGTCCGAGCCGGTGAAGACCGCCGATGACGCGCTCGACGCTGCGCGAGCCCGCTCGGTGGTGCGCGCGCGCGTCGCGAAGCTGCCGACCGAGCAGCGCACGTTGCTCGAGCTCGCCTGGGACGAAGGGTTGTCTCAGAGCGAGATCGCCGCCAAGACCGGGCTGCCGCTCGGCACCGTGAAGACACGCACGAGAACGGCGCTGCTGACGTTGCACGCCGAGCTCAAGTCACTCGCCTGAGCGGGTGCGCGACCTCGTGGTTCGTTCAGTGGTGGCGCCTCACCAGGAAGCTTCGGAGGAAGCGTGCGGCAGGCACGTGCCCCGAAGCCTCGAGTGTGGGCGGGTGCGCAAGAATTGACGACCGCACTGCTTCAGCGAAGCCGGGCGGGGCCGAGTATTGAGGTGGAGATGGATAGATAGTCTATCTAACCATCTGGAGCTCGCAGAGCGAACCTCCGGTTGACGGGTTTGCCAACTCGGCGCGACCCGAGGTGCATTGGGAGAACGCTGCAGCCCCGGCGCCGCTTCGACACCTGCTCAGACGAGCGGACGGAGCGCGTCCACGAGCGCCGTGGTGCCGCGCGTGAGGCTCGCCGGCTTCTCGAACGCGATGAGCCCCTTGCCGATGCCCGCGTACATCTCGGCGTAAAGGCCAGCCATCGTCTCGGGCACGCCTGCCTGCATGAGCCCCGCCTTCGCGGCTTCGACCGGCGCCGACACCGCCTGCACCGGCTTGCCGAGCAGCGTTCCCACCGCTGCCGCGACGTCCTGCACCGACCAGTCCTCTTTGCCCGCGAGCTCGACGACGCGCGTGCCGTCGGCCGGGTTGAGCAGCGCCTTCACGGCCGCCTCGCCGATGTCCTTCGTGCAGACCTGCGGGAACTTCACGTCGACCGCGCCGAAGTGGGGGAGCACGCCCTGCGCCTTCGCGACGGGAATCACCGAGCCCCAGTTCTCGAGGAAGTAGGCCGCGCGCACGAAGGTGACCGACGGCGCGAGCTTGCCCAACAGCTGCTCCGCGTGGTGCACGGTGACGATGGGGCCGGTGCCTGCCGGGTGCTGCGCGGCGACCGACGAGAGGAACACGAGGCTCTTCAGCCCCGACGCGGTGATGGCCTTCGCGAGGTTGCCCAGCATCGCCTTGCGGTCGGCGATGAAGTCCTGCGCGGCGAAGTTCGGAGGCGAGAGCAGGTATGCGCCCGTCGCGCCCGTGAGCGCCTTCGTCATCGCCGCGACGTCACCGAGATCGGCGACCGCCACCTCGGCGCCCTTCTTCTGCCAGGCAGCGCCCTTCTCGGCGTTGCGAACGATGACGCGCACCTTCTTGCCCTGCGAGAGGAGGGTGTCTGCGACGACGGCGCCAGTGTGACCTGAGACTCCTGCGATGACGTACATGGTGACTCCGGGGGAATGGGTTCGACTGCAGAGCCCAACATGCGTTCCGATGCGCTATGTGTCCAATGCATGGCGCGAGAGACCAAGATGCACCAGACGCATGAGCTGGCCGACCTCAACCTGCTCACCACGTTTCGACACCTGCTGGCGACGGGCAGCGTGACGGCCACGGCCGATCGCATGCGCCTCTCGCAGCCCGCCGTGTCTCGAGCGCTCGGCCGCTTGAGAACCGCGCTTCAAGACCCGCTCTTCGTTCGCGACAGGGGCGG
>JAEUJR010000400.1 GCA_016793585.1 Archangium sp. | reverse complement strand
CATCAGCGCGTTCGCCGTCGAGATGGGAACGCCCGGGTCGCCCGTCATCGGCACCAGCAGCGCGCGCGTCTTCACCGTCGAGCCGTCTCCATACGTGAGCGTACGGGTGCCGTCGTAGAACGGCGCGAAGTTGGCCGGGTCTGACGACTCGAGCGCAATCTGCCCGAGCGCCAGCAACCGCCGCATCTCGGGAGACCCGCGCCGCAGGCCGTACCCATCGGCGAACGCGGTCAGCTTCGAGCCCGCAGGAATCGTCTGGCCGAGGAACTTCACCTCGCGGTCGAGCGTGTCGACGACCTTCACCGGCGTCACGCCCGAGGGGTTGCAGCCCGTCTTCTCCTGGCTCGGCAGTTCCTGGTCGTAGAGCTCGAGCTGCAGGCGATCGCCTTCGTCCGACGGCACCGACAGCCGCAGGTGCCCGTTCTTCTGCACGCGGGCGCAGCGCCAGTCCTTCGTGTTCAGGTTGCGCATCACCGCGATGCTCCCGGGCGGCAGCGTGGGCAACGAGGCAAGCTTGACCTCGACGTTCTTCACCGCGCTCGGGTACATCACCGAGAGCGTCGGGTTCGCCGGGCCGTCACGCACGAGGAAGAGCGGCGCGAACATGCGCAACACGAGCGGGTTCTTCACCTGGCCCAACGCGGTGCGCGCGCCGATCTCAGACAGGTAGCCGCCGGGCAGAATCGGAAGAATCGCGTCGAACTCGGGCTCGATGCCGCCGACGAGGCTCGACATGATGCCCCCGAGCGACGCGCCCGCCATGTAGATGGGCACGTCGGGCCCGCCGAGGTCGACCTTGCCGTCGCCGTCGAAGTCACCAGCGAGGTCGTCGGCCATGCCGTTCTTGTTCACGTCGTGCTTCCACGTGCGCTTGCCGTCGAAGCTGCGAAGCACGCGCACGAGGCGAATGACGTCGAAGGCCGTCTGCTTCACGGTGTCGCGTGAGTGCGGCACGTAGGCGCTGAAGAAGTCGGCGCCCGGGTCGGGAATGTTGTCGCCGTTCTGGTCCCACGCGCGGCCCTTGAGAATCGCGTTCGCGAGCGGCGTGATGCCGTACGTCTCGACGATGCCCGAGAAGAGCGAGATGTCGGCGTCGTTGATGCCCACGCCGTGGCTGACGGCGTCGAGGCCGATGGTGGCGATGCCGAAGCGGGCCATCGGGCCCATGAAGATGATGCTGTCGAGCTTCGAGCCGGTGTGGCCGTGCACGAAGATGACGACCGGCGCGGGGCCCGTGCGGTTCTTCGGCACCGCCATGAACATGGGCACCGTCTCGTCGCGCGTCTCGGCGATGCCGCGCAGCGGGTCGAGCTTCATCGTCTGCTCGTAGAACGGCAGCTGCTTTCCTTCGGAGTCGTTGCGCGGGAAGAACTGCGGCGACACCATCGTCGGCGCCGCGAAGAAGTCGATGCTGCGCAGCCAGCCGCGAATGAGCTCCTTCGAGCCGTCGGTGACGTCGTTGCCGCCGACGAACGAGAGCAGCTGCTCACCCAGGTTCGCGAACTGGGCGCCGGGTACGATCTTCGTGTTGGTGCCGCGGCCCTCGGAGCGCCGCGCCTCTTCGAGCGTGGCGATCTCTGGCGGGTACTTGTCTTTGAGGAACGCGAGCGGCCCGAGCCCCATGAAGCCGTCGCGCACGGCGATGTAGTCTTGCGTGACCGACTGCGTGGTGAACGACCAGGTGAAGGCCACGTCGTCGAGGCCGAGCGACTGGGTCGACAGGCATTCGGAGACCGCGCCAAGCGCCTGCGTCTGGCTCAGGTGGTTGATGGCGGGGAACGGTGAGCGCACCGGCTTGCCGTCTTTGCCGACGAGGCGCTTCGTCAACACCACCGCATACGTCGTCGCTTCACGCATCGGCTCGAGCGGCCGCGCGATGAGCGTGTTCGTCTCGTGTTCGTAGAAGCCGATGACGTCGAAGGGGCCACCCGTCTTCCCATCGAGCGTGTTCGGGTGGTCGAGCACCCCGTCCATGTCGGTGTCTTCGCCGGGGTCCATCACGCCGTTGCCGTTGAGGTCTTCTTCCTGCTGCTCGAACAAGAGCGACTCGAGCGCGTCGTGCGGCTCCTCGGGGAAGTAGGTGCGGTCGTCGGCGACGATGGGGAAGTGGCCCTGGCCGACGTCGAGCAGCACGGGCTGGCAGAAGCCGGGCGAGCCGCGGGTGACGTCGAAGACGTAGAGCGCGTCGTCGGCGAGGTCTCCTGGAGCCTGGTGCCTGCGGGTGAGCTCACGCAGGTCGAGGGGCTCGGAGAACGAGACGGTGATGGGCGCGAGCGTGCCCCAGCCCGAGATGTCGTCGAGGGCCGCGCGAATTCGGCGCTCCCAGCGGGTGGGCGCGACCTCGATGGAGGCGTTGATGCGCCGCTTCGTCGGAGACAGCGCGTCGAAGCGCGTCGCGAAGTCGTTCGGCAGCGGAATCTCGGGCAGCGGCACGTGGAAGACGTCGAAGGCGACCTTCGGGCCGGGGCCTTCGTCGGCTGCGCGCAGACCTTGTGGAGCAGGCGCGCAGGCGAGGGCCAGCGCGAGGAACACGACGGGGGTGATGGACCGCATGGGGGCGCAGGTAAGTGAAGTGCCGTGGAAACCGCAATGGCGGCGGCGGCTCCGTGTGCGCTCGGCGGGAATCAGTGCCCCGTCGTCACGGGCACGGGAATGCGGTGTCGATCGCCGCGGTGACGGCTGAGACGTCGATGGATGCAACGTCAGTCTTCGCCAACTCCGTCGCGACGACTCCGGCGGCCGGGGCGCTGCGCTCACGCAACGGGCGGTCGAACAACGGCGCCAGCACCTTCACGAACGCGAGCCGCGCCTCACGCGTCTCTCCACTCGTGCACGAGAGCTCGGCCACGCGCTGGCGAAACACCACCGCGAGCCCACGCAGCATCGCCTTGTCGAGCTGGGCGAACGCGCGGTCACGCAGCATCACGTTCGTCGCCGCGCCTGTCTCGTTGTCGAGGTTGCGCCAGCACCGCACCGCCAACGTGCCGTCGTACGCGCGCTGATGCGCCTCGGGAACGAAAGCCTGAATCGCCTTCGCAAGCCCCTTCGGTTGGTCGCGCGCTGTGCCGCCTGAGTAGTACGCCCAGCAGCTGTCGCAGTCCTGCGCCTTCGTCGTGCAACTCTGCACCTCTGAGAGCGCCGACACGTAGAGGAACCACAGCAACGCGGCTTCGAGCCGCGCCGCCTGCACCTGCGACGCTTCGCCCATCGAGCCCTTCTGGAACGCATCGTTGACGATGGGCAGCAGCTTCGCGGGCCCCACGCAGCGATCGGGGTACTGGTCGGGAATGCCCGCGGTGCTGCACGCCATCGGTGCGGCCGGGTAGTGCACGTCTTCACGCCGCTGCACGCGCGAGTCGAGGCCCTGGTCCTGCGCGTACAACACGCGGGCGTCGACGAAGTCCTGCGGGCCCGGAGTGCGCGCTCCACGCCACAACAGGTCGGCCATGCCTTCGAACGCCGCCACACGCGCCACCGACGAGATGCTCGGGTTGATGGGCATGAAGACGTTCGAGTCGCTCACGCACGCGGGCCACGTGTCGTTCGCCGAGCCGGCCTCGCGCGGCCGGTAGTCCTCGGCGCCGCTCTGACAGCCGGTCAGACTCTCGGTGAAGGCAGGCGCGACGGCGCACGCCCCACCGGCATCACGGGAGCCATCGAGCCCACCATCGGTCGTCATCGGCAGCGGGCCAGGACACGCTGTGAGCCACACGAGCAGAAGCAGGTGAACGCGCATCGGCGCCCAATAGCGCGACGGCGCGGTGCAGACCACCGGCCTCGCCGTTCACTTCAGCGCTGCCCACTGACCAGTCAGCGCCAACATCACGCCGCGGCCGGGGCCGTTGATGCTCGAGCCATGCGCTCTCCACGGCGTGTCGAACACGTTCTCGACCACGAGCGACGCCGAGAGAAATGACGTCACCTTCGCCGAGAGTCGCAGGTCGACCACGGCGAAGCCTGGCGTGCCGCCGAGCCCAATGCGCGCGTCAGAGAGGTCAGCCACCGCGAGCCGATTCTGCGGCCCCGCCCACTGCAACGAGAGCGCCGACGAGAGCTTCGTCGCATACGACCACGAGAGCTCCGCGATGCCGTTCACTGGGGGAATTCGGGAGAGCGGCACCCTCGCCTGCCAGGGAACGAGCGGGTCGACCGGCCGCTCGATGAGGTTGGGGCCTTCGCCAAACGTCGCGTTCACCGTCGCCCGCACTCCGAAGCCGAGGGGCAACCGCAGCCGTCCACTCAGCTCGAGCCCGCGCACGTCGGACAGCCCCGTCGAGTTCACGAGCTGCAGCCGATTCCACGACGACTCGCACTGCGGCGTGTTGGGAGGACACTCGGCGATGGTGCGCGGTTGCCGGCCGATGGCCGCTCCGAGCCACGTCTGAAACACCCACGCGTCGACCGTGACGGCTGGCGTGCGAACCTTCGCGCCCACCTCGAGCGTCGTCGCGGCCTCGGGTTTGAGCGCCGGGTTCTCGAACTGAAAGCCCGGGCCCGTCTGCTGCCGTGACGTCAGGTCGTCGAGGTTCGGCGGGCGAAAGCTGTGGTCGACGTTGACCATGAACGACGTCGACTCGAACGGCTTCCACGCGACGCCACCGGTGCCGGCGAGCGGCAGCCAGCGCTGCGAGACCGCCACCGTGCCCGACGCGTCATCACCCGGAGCCTCGACCGTCGACCACCCAACGCGTCCACCGCCTCGAAGCGAGAGCCCGAACGGAAGGCCCGCCTCGAGCTCGGAGAACGCGCCGCCAGTCAGCGCGCGAGACCCGGTGAGGTACTGCCCGCGGCTTCGCTCGACCGTGACGCCGAGATCGGTGAACGACAACCACGCGCGCGACTCGACGAGATCGACCCACGTGTCCGCGCCTCCACGTGCACGCAACGTGAGCGCCGGAGTCGGCGAGAAGTCTCGCGTCGTCACGCGCACCGCTCCACCAAACGAGTCGATGACGTCACGGCCGGTCGACTCCACGAACGACGCGGGCCGCACACCTTCACGGCGCTCCAGTTGCCTTTGCCAGGAGCCGACGACGTCGATGGAGACATCACTGAACACGAGCAAAGCCTTCGCGTAGCCCAGCGTGCGGAACTGCTCGGTGATGGTGAGACACTCGTCGAAGCGCGCTCCAGGCGGCGGACACTGATCAGTCCGTGGGGCGTCGAACTGCCGATAGCCAGAGAGCGCCAGCGTCAACGAGTGCGCCTCACCGAAACGAACGGTCGCGCGTCCATCGAAGCTGAGCTCTTTGAAGCCGGTGCCGAGCTGCGTACGGCCATCGGGCGCAAACCGGGGAACGTCGGGCGTGCCGCCGCCCACCAGGTTGCGAACCGAGCCCGCGCTCTCGAGCAGGCCGACGTTGCGACCCCCGACGCCACCGATGAAGCCGACGTTGCCGACCGCCGCTTCCACCTGCGCGCGACCGCCGAGCTCGTCGTCGGCGCTGCGGCCCTTCAGCGTCACCGACGACTTCAACACCGGGCCCTCGCGTCCATCGGGAGCATCGAGCGGCTTCACCGCCACCACGCCACCGAGCGCATCGGCGCCGAACGAGGTCGAGGCTCCACCTCGCAGCACCTCGAGCGTGTCGATGGTCGCGGAGTCGAGCGTGAAGAAGTACTGGTTCGGCCCCTGCCGCCACGTCGATGTGTTCAGACGAACGCCGTCGAACAGCAGCACTGTCTGCTGGCCCGTCAGCCCGCGAATGAAGACCGACGCCTGGCCGTGCGCGGTGCGCTGCACGAAGACGCCTGGCTCGAAGCGCACCGCATCGGGAGCACTGCGAGGGAGCCGGCGATCGAGGTCCGGTCGTCGCACCACGCTCGAGGCCCGGTCGTCGGGAACGTTCTCGCGTGTCCCGGTGACGACCGTCTCGAGTTCGACGGTCGCATCATCAACTCCGCCGTCGATCTGGTCGCCAGGAACCACGACGACGGACTCGAGTTCGCGAGCTTCGACTCCGGCGTCGAGCTGGTCATCTGGAGCCACGACGACGGCCTCGAACTCGCTGCCTGCGTCGACTCCCGCGTCGACCTGAGCTTCGGCGACGCCCGCGGCGACGAGCCACACCGTCAGCAGCGCTCGAAGCGTCGACCCCACTGCGGCGGCACTCTATTCTCGCTCCTCATGAAGAAGCCCACCTCCATCGAGGCCTACGTCGCCGCGCTGCCTCCGAAGGCGAAGAAGCTGGTGACCCAGCTGCAGGCCGTCATTCGCAAGGCGGCGCCCGACGCGACCGAGAAGCTGAGCTACGGCATGCCGACCTTCGCGCTCGCCGGAAAGAACCTGGTGCACGTCGCCGGCTTCGCGGGCCACGTCGGCCTCTATGGAGCGCGCGCGATGGTGCTCGAAGCTGACCTCGCCCGGTATCAGACCGGCAAGGGCACGCTGCGCTTCGAACTCGACGAGCCGCTGCCAGTGAAGCTCGTGCAGAAGCTCATCAAGCTGCGCGTCGCCGAGAACGTCGAAGAGGCCGAGGCGAAGAAGAAGGCCCGCAAGCGCTGACGGTCAGTGCGCGAGCGCGCCGTCGACCATCTGCCCGTCGCGAATCTGCAGCGCGCGTCGAGCGTGCTGCACGACCCGCGGGTCGTGTGTCGAGAAGAGAAACGTCACGCCCTGGTTCCGGTTCAGCTCGAGCATGAGGTCGATGATCTGCTCGCTCGTCTTCGAGTCGAGGTTCGCGGTCGGCTCGTCGGCGAGCACGAGCCGCGGCGTGGTGATGAGCGCGCGCGCGATGGCCACGCGTTGACGCTGGCCGCCCGAGAGCTCGTCGGGTTTGTGGTGCAGGTACTCCTTGAGCCCCACGGCCTCGGCGAGCTTCTCGACTCGTGCCCGAAGCGCGCCCGCCTCTTCGGGGTTCTGTCGCACCGCGCAGGGGAACTCGATGTTCTCGGCCACGTTCAGCACGGGGATGAGGTTGAAGTTCTGGAAGATGAACCCGATCTTCTGGTTCCGCACGTCGGCCAGGTCGTCGAAGTCCTTGTTCGAGACGTCGATGCCGTCGAGCACGTACTTGCCGCCCGAGGCGCGATCGAGACACCCGATGATGTTGAGCAGCGTCGTCTTGCCGCTGCCAGACGGGCCCGTCACCACGGTGAACTCGCCCACGTCGATGAAGAGGTCGACGCCACGCAGCGCCACCACCTCGGTCATGCCCAGCTGGTACGACTTCTTGATGCCTGACAGCTCGATGAGGTGTGCCATGCGAACGGCTCCTTGGTGCTTCAGAAGAACGCGCGCGCTTCGAACATCGCGCGAAACGCAAACGGGGTGACACCGAACTCGGTGACCGCGAGGCCCTGCGGCGTCTTCACCGCCAGCGCATCGGGGCCCTGCAACGGCACGAACGCGAGCACCGACAGGTTGAGCCACTCGGTCGCCGACCAGGTGATGCTCGGCGTGACGGTCGTCGAGAGGTCTCGCAGGTTCGCGATGACGACGGCCTGCGCGGTGAAGTCTTCGAAGATGCGGGGCTTCTGGTACGTGAGGAAGGCGTAGTGCCTGCCGCGCGGGTCGAAGGCGAAGCGCACGGGCAGGCCGTCGGCCGACGTTCCACCGAAGATGGCGCTCGCACCGGGGAAGTTGGCGACGTCGACGCCCAACGACCGCGCCTCGGGAACGAGCCCCAGCGCGTTCGCAAAGTCCTGGAAGTGGTCCTTGTTCCACCCGTCGTGCTGGTACAGGTACTCGAGCGAGAGCAGCGAATCGTCGCTGAACTGATAGCGGGCGCCGACGAGCACCTTCGGCCGCAGCTCCGTGTCGGTGAGGTGCGTCTTCGACGCGTACGCCGTCTTCGCGATGGAGCACTGCAGCGCCGACATCACGTTCTGCACGCAGGCGCCGTTCAGGTAGTCGCGTGTGCTGCCCGTCTGGAACAACGCCTCGCCGTGCACCTCGAGCGCGCCGAAGACGTGGCTGAACGAGAGCCCCACGCGCGGCTTGGCCTCGAAGTCGTCGACCGACCTGTTGCCGAAGAAGAACATCACGTTGATGTCGGTGTCGAAGACGAGCGCGTAGGCGCGCGCCGCCAGCTGGTAGTGCAGCTGCGTGTCCTTCTGGTCCCACGCGGGGTAGCCGAGGAAGTGCGTCGGAATGCCGGCCGTCTGTTTGAGCACCGTCGGCGCGAAGACGACCGAGAACGTGGCGAACGAGAGCGGCGCTTCGACCTGCGCGAGCCACGCGCCCGAGCGCTGAAACGTCGGGTCGGTCGGGTCGCGCCGAGGGTTCAGCAGGTCGGTCGGGTTGAAGGCCGTGCCCGGCCCCCAGACGATGCGCTTCTTGCCGATGAGCACGTTCAGCTCGGGAATGAACTCGTGCGAGACGAAGAGCTCGTTGATGTTGATGACGGGCTGCACCTGCGGGCTCGTCTTGTCGGCCAACGCGACCTCGTGACCGGTGCCGTCGACGCCGCGATAGAAGCCGCCCCAGTTCGCGACCACCGAGACGTCACTCGAGAAGAACGAGTGCGGGCGCACGCTCACCTTGAGCTGCGTGTTGAACTCCACGAACTGCTGCAGCTGCGGAATGTCGTTGGTCGGCAGCGGGCCCCACGTGCGCGCGCGGGTGAACTGCGTGCGCGTCATGCCGTAGCCGGTGACGTCGACGACCTTGTTGAACAGCGGCTCCTTCGGCGCGGCCGCCTCGGCAGAGGCCGCGACCGCCTCTGCCGGCACGCCGCCGTCCGCCTCCTGCGCGAGGGCCGGCGCCGACACCACCATCACCAGCACGAGCAGCCTCGACACGGTGGCCTCCGTCACTTCCCGAGGTCGGCCTGCATGAAGCGCTGCGGCGGCGCCTCGACGTTCAGCTTGAACGACTTCGTCACCATCTCGCTCTTGCGGGCCTTCACCACCTCGTTCTGCATGACGATGCGGCCCGGGCGCACGAAGCCCTTCTCGAACTCCTTGTGGTCGCTGAAGGTGGCCGACCGAATCATCTGGCCCGAGGTGCCGAAGTACTCGCCTTTGAGCGGCTGCAGGTCGCTCTTGCGGACGATGAGGCGAATCTTGTCGTAGGCCGTCTCGGTGCTCTTCGCCTTGAGCTCGACGGTGACGTTCTCGGGCGCCGCCGATGGAACGATGACCGCGTCGTAGTCGACGGTGTAGTTCACGCGCAGCACGTCAGCGTTGTTGAAGTCGCCGCCCTGAAAGCTGTCGCGGTTGGCGATGCGCGTCGCGCGCTTGAGGTTGGGCAGGTACACCCACGAGTTGTCGCCGAGCCGCAGAATCTCCTGGCCCTTCACGCTCGCGGGCTCTGAGAACCAGACCCGGAACTTGTCGGCGTCGCGCTTCAAGAACTTCATGCCGTAGGTGCGTGAGGTGCCGTCTTCACGCGTGGCGGTCATCTCGGCCTGCGACTCGAAGGTCGCCGGGCCCATGATGCTGTCGTACTTCGCGAGCACGTCGGCGGCGGTCGGCTCGGCCGCGAAGGCGAAGGACGAGACGAGAGACAGCAGGAGTGTGGTCTTCATGAGCGCAATGCCTCCACGGGGTTGAGACGAGACGCGCGGAACGCCGGCCACAGCGCCGCGAGCAGAGCTCCCAGCGCCGCGACGAGAATCGCCGCGAGGGTGAACGTGTTGGTCGCGAACGGCCGCAGCACGTTCGAGCCAGACAGGCCCGAGAGCTGAAACGGAATGCCGCGCGTGTTGAAGACGAAGAGCACGGCCCGGCCCACGAGCGCGCCCGCGAGCCCGCCTGCTGCGCCGATGACGCCGGCTTCGATGAGGAACATCTGCATCACCTGCGCGCGCCGCACGCCGACCGCGAGCAGGGTGCCGATCTCACGCACCCGCTCGAAGACCGACATGAGCATCGTGTTGATGATGCCGGTGAGCACGATGAGGAAGAGCACGAACGCGACGGCGCCCAGCACGAAGTTCGAGCGCGCGATGAGGTCGCGCACGAAGGGCTGCAGCTCCTTCCACGTGTGCACCTCGTACTCGGGCCCCAGCGTCGACCGGAGCGCCTCTGCCGTCTCGTCGAGGAACTGCAGGTCGTCGACGGCGAGCACGTACTCGGTGACGCGGCCCTCGAGCCCGACCAGCTGCTGCGCCGTACCGAGCGGCAACGTCACCACGCGCTTGTTCTCGAAGGGAAAGCTCGAGGTCGTCAGGCCCTTCACCTTCAGGTCGAGCGCGTTCGAACGGCCGCTCGGGCTCGACGACTGCAACGTCACCATCGCGCCGGGGTCGACCTTGAACGACTGCGCCAGCTCGAAGCCCAGCAGGGTGACCGTCGTGCCATCGGCCACCTCGAGCGGCGCGCCCTTCGCCACCAGCGTGCGGGCCTTCGGGCAGGCCTCCTGCTCGTGCGACAGGTCCATGCCGCGGCCGATGAACATCGTCTGCTGCGCGCCGTTGCTGACGAGGCCGTTGAAGGTGATGCGGCCGGTGACGCCGGTGACGTGCGGCACCGCGGCGATCTTCGCGCGCAGCTCGTCGGTGTACGGCAGGTTCAGCTTGGTGGGCACCGAGTCGGCGTTCTCGATGTAGCCGGCGCGGTGAATCTGAATCGCGCCACTGCGGCCCTGCACCACGTCGTCGGTCATCATCTTTGCCATGCCGCCGGTGAAGCCACGCACGATGAGCACCATGGCGACGCCGAAGACGATGGTGACGCCGGTGATGAGGCTGCGGCGGCGGTTTCGGCCGACGTTGCGAAGCGCCAGTTTCGGGAGTCTCGAGCTCATGTGTGCGCCAGCGCCTCGACGGGTCGGAGCCGGCTCGCACGCCACGCCGGCCACAGTGACGCGAGCGCCGCGCCGGCGGTGGCCTGAAGAATCGCGCGGGCCACGAAGAGCAGGTCGACCGATGGCCGCAGCAGGCTGGGCACCTTCGCCCCCGGAGCGGGAATCGAGATGCCGTGCGCGTTCATGTACGAGACCCAGACGTAGCCGAGCAGCGCGCCGATGGTGCCGCCGATGAGGCCCAGCACGATGCCCTCGCCGATGAAGAGCGAGACGATCTGCCGCCGCCGCATGCCGACCGCGAGCATGGTGCCGATCTCACGCACCCGCTCGAGCACGCTCATCAGCATCGCGTTCACGACGCCGAGCAGCACCACGAAGAGGAAGATGCTCGAGACGATGCCGAAGACGAAGTCCTGCGTCTCGACGATGTCCTTCACGAAGGGAATGCGCTGCTCCCAGGTGTGCACCTCGAACTCGGG
Organism: Archangium sp.; assembly: GCA_016793585.1. The sequence continues at coordinate 20,559 of JAEUJR010000400.1, read as the reverse complement.
CCCGAGCGCGGCCTGCACGGCGTCACGCGTGGCCTCGAGCGGCGCGCCGTCGGCCAGGTCGAGCCCGTACTCGGTGACGCGCCCCTCCATGCGCAACAGCGCCTGCGCCGCGCCGAGCGACATCACGCCGACGCGACGGTCGTTGGGCGTGGCCGAGGCGAGCGTGCCCACCATCACCACGTTCACGCCGTTGAGCGACGAGTCACGGTCGGGCGCGAGAATCGCCAGGCGTTGCTCGAGCGGCGGCAGGTCGGTGCCCGCCTTCCACAGCGGCACGTCGACGCCCCTGGCGAAGTCGTCGTTGAGCAGCACCTGCTCGGCGGTGCCCGACTCGAGCATCTGGCCGCGCCCCCACTGCACCCACTCCCAGCGCTTGGGCGTGACGATCTTCTCGAGCGCGGGGTCGAAGGCCGTCATCATGAGAAACGAGGTCGCGCCGCGGTCTGCCTCGGGCAGGTCGGAGCCGTCTTCGGGCGCCGGCTTCTTGTCGGGCGTCGACACCTGGGCGCCGAACTCGATGCGGGGGCTCACGGCGTTGACGCCCTTCACCGCCGCCACCTTCGCGCGCAGCTCGGGCGTGTCGGCGAAGTCGAGCGTGAGCGGCGAGCCCAGCACGTTCTCGACGTAGCCCTTCTTGTGCACCTGCAGCGCCCCGAGCGTGCCGCGCATCTGGTTCTCGAGAATCTGCCGGCGCTGCCCGAGGATGAAGCCCTTGATGGCCACCATCGCGCCCACGCCCGCGACCAGCGCGACGAGGGTGATGACGGTGCGGCGCCGGTTCCGCAGCAGGTTGCGAACGGCCAGCTTCAGCAGCGCCATGCGCGCCCCCAGAACGAACGTTCGTTCAGTTTCAAGCACGTCATCGACGTTTCTCCTTCTTCGGCGGCGCCTCGGGCTTCACCGTCTCCCAGAAGGAGTCGATGTGGCGGGCGAGGTCGGCGCGCATGGCCTCGAGGTTGGGCTGGGTGGTGACGTCAGCGAGGTGGAGCACGCGAATCAGCAGCAGCGGCCCCATGAACCGCAGCGCCGTGGTGTCGGGGTCGAGCGGCCTCACCAGGCCACGCTTCGAGAGGTCGGCGAACAACCCGCCGATGCGGCCCCGCACCTTCATCATCAACTGCTGCGGGTGAACGAGGCCGGCCTCTTTGAGCCTCGGCATCTCGGCCATGATGAGCCGCAGCAGGTTCCGCTCGCGAGGCGTCGTCCACAGCGTGGTGACGGTGTCTCCCATCATGCGCAGGAACTGGTGGGGGCCGACCGACTCGATGAGGCGCACGAGGTCGTTCGTCATCAACGAGTCGAGCGCGCCCGGGCCCGACGACTCGAGCACCGTGGTGAGAATCGCGTTCTTGTTGGGGAAGTGGTGGTACAGCGCGCTCTCTCGAACGCCGACCGCCCTGGCGATGTCGCGCATCGACGAGCCCGTGAAGCCATGCGTCGCGAAGAGCTCGAGCGCCCGGTCGAGGATCTCCTGCCTGGTGTCGCGGCTGTCGTCCTTCTTCGGGCGCCCCATCGCCGATTAATAGAACGCCCGTTCAATTCACTGTCAAGTCGATCCCGCCAGGGGTGCTGTGCGACAAGCCTCGGCCATGACCTTCAGGCTCGCGCTGCTGACCTGCTTCACCCTCTCGTGCGCCACCACGCCGCCGCCGGCCACGCCCGCGCCCGCCGGCGTCGAGCAGTACGCGAACGCCATCGACTGGAAGAAGGCCGGAGACGAGACGACGCAGGTGCTCTCGGGCTACCTGCAGGTCGACACCTTCAACCCGCCCGGCAACGAGACGCGCGGCGCGCAGTACCTCGCCGACCTGCTCGCCCAAGACGGCATCACCAGCGAGGTCATCGAGTTCGCGCCGGGCCGCAGCAACCTCATCGCGCGGCTGCCTGCCGTAGGCGCGCCGAAGGAGAAGCCGCTGTGTCTGCTCTCGCACATCGACGTGGTGCCGGCCGAGGTCGAGGCGTGGCCGAAAGAGACCGGCCCGCTCTCGGGCGCCGTCGACGCGAACGGCGAGGTGTGGGGCCGCGGCGCGCTCGACATGAAGGGCATGGGCGTCGTCGAGGCGATGACGCTGGTGTGGCTCAAGCGCGCGAAGGTGCCGCTGAACCGCGACGTCATTCTGCTCGCCGTGGGTGACGAAGAGGTCGACAACCTCGGCATGAAGCACCTCGTCGAGCACCACTGGAGCCGCCTCGAGTGCGCCCAGCTCGTCAACGAAGGCGGGCTCGGGGTGAAGAACCTGCTCTTCGAGGGGCAGACGGTGTTCGCGGTGTCGGTCGCCGAGAAGGGGGCGCTGTGGCTGCGCATGAAGGCGAACGGTGAAGCGGGCCATGGCTCGACGCCCGTGCCGCAGCGCGCGCCCACCCGCCTCATCGAGGCGATGAAGGCAGTCTCGGGCCGCCAGCCCACGCCGCAGATTCATGCAGCCCTCTACGAGCTGCTGCGGCGCATCGGGGAGCAGAAGGGTGGCGCCACGGGGTTCATTCTGCAGCGCCCCACCCTCGTGAACTGGTTCGTCACCGGCAAGCTGATGGCGAAGCCGCCGACCCGCGCGGGCATCACCAACACCTGCCAGGTGACGGGCTTCGACGGAAAGGGCTCGGCGCCGAACGTGATTCCGTCGCAGGTCGCCGCCATCATCGACTGTCGCCTGCTGCCGGGCACCACGCCCGAGATGATGCTGGCCGAGCTGAAGGAGCTCACGAAGGACATCGAGGGCATCGAGTTCGAGGTCTCGAACGGAGACGCCGCCAACGAGTCGACCTGGCAAGACCCGTTCTTCGACGCGCTCGCGCGCCAGGCCGTGGGCACCCGCACCGACGTGGTGGCCGGGCCCGTGTTGTCGCCCGGCTACACCGACTCGCTGCTCGCCCGGCCCAGGGGCGCGCGCGCCTACGGCATGGTGCCGTTCGAGGTGACGCAGGAAGAGCTGGCGACGATGCACGGCCGCAACGAGCGGGTGTCGAAGCAGAACCTCACGCGCGGCCTCGAGGTGCTCTTTCGCGCCGTCGTCGACGTGAGCGCCGACCACTGAGAAGCCTGGAGAAAATCCCTCCCGGAATTCGGGCTGATCTGTCAGCGCCCCTGACATCAACCGTCGGCGGCTGAGAATCGGTCGTGGCGACAATGTGTGCAGACGCCTTCAGGAGCCTGCCATGTCGACCTACCGAATTCGCTCAGGTGACACCCTCTCGGCCCTCGCCGCCCGCTTCGACACCACCGTCTCGACGCTCGCGCGCCTCAACCACCTCGAGAACCCGAACCTCATCATCACGGGCCACACGCTGCGCCTGCCCGATGGGTTCGAGCGCCCGCAGAAGCCTGCGCCCGTGAAGCCCCAGCCCCAGCAGCCGGCGCAGCACCCGACGCCCGTTCGCGGCGCCGACGCGGTCGCTCCGACTGGCACTGCGGCGCAGTACGAGCACTTCAAGAAGCAGATTCAAGCCGCTGGCGGCCGGTTCCGCTCGGGCCCGAACCAGATGAACCTGCTCGGCTTCCGCACGCCGACGAACACGGGCGCGAACGGCGGCAACGGGCGCTACGACGACCGCCTCGTCATGCTGTGGAAAGACGCACGCGGCCAGCCGCACGTGAAGTTCTACCAGTACAACACCGAGCCGGCGCGCAACATGAGCCGCTACTCGGCTGACGTGAACGGTGACGGCCGCGCTGATCAGGGCCGCGTGCCGACCGGGTACCACGAGTACCAGCAGAGCTCGTGGAAGAACGGGTACTGCCTGCGCCCCACCAGCGACTTCAGCGTGCAGCGCGACATGAACCACGACGGCGCCTTCACCGAGAACCGGCGCACGGGCGGTGGCGGGTCGATGCTCTTCCACGGCGGCGGCACGTACGGCACGTACAGCGCCGGCTGTCAGACGTTCTCGCCTTCGGAGTGGGCGCGCTTCAGCCGCGACGTTCGAGCGGGCAACGGCGTCATCGGCTACACGCTCGTCGAGCGCTGAGCGGCCTCACTTCACCGAGAAGCACGACGGCAGGCGGTCGACGCCACCAAAGAACTGCTTCACGAGCTTCGACCACGCGCGTGCGTTCTCGGGAGCCCCGCACTTGAACGGCTTCTTCACCACGCGGCCCGCCATCACCTCGCGCTGCTCCTTCTGGTAGCGCAGCGCGAGATCGGCCGCGTACTCACGCACGCCGTTGCCGGGCATGAACGAGTAGTAGGTGCCGCCCTTCACGATGAGCGGCTCGGGCACATAGCGCGTCAGGCAGTCGATGCCGGTGCCGCACTTCTTCACGATGGCGTCGTAGTCGCCGCCCAGCTCGCGGGTCGACCAGTCGTCGTCGTTGAGGTGGAAGATCTCGTGAAACAGCAACCCGCGCACCACGGGCACCGAGCCGTTGAGGGTGCCGTTCACGTTGTACGAGACGGTCCAGTCGATGGCGAAGGCGGCGGGCGTGCGCTTCTTGAGGGAGCGGAAGAAGCGCAGCTCGAGCGCGCGCCAGCGGTAGCCCAGGGGAGCGCCCGCGAGGGTCTGCGTGTCTGAGAGGAAGGCGTCGATGTCGGTGAGGGCCTGGGCCGCGAACTCGAGGTGTCTTCGTTCGTCGAGCACCGGCAGCTGCGGCACCAGGTGAATCATGCCGCGGTAGCCGCCCTCGAAGTCCTGCTCGGGCAACACACCGACGACGTGACCTGCGCGTTCGTACAGCTCGAGCGCCAGCTTCACCGCCTGCGGGTCTGCGAAGAGGCGCGTCTTCATCAAGCAGCGAATCTGCTCGTCGTCGTTGCCGTCGGTGCAGCCCTTCACGTCACCGGCGACCAGCGCGCGGGCCTGCGCCACCGAGATGCGGGGCGTCGACGGCGGCTGATTCGCAGAGGGCTCGGCCATCGCCACGAAGGCCCAGCCCACGACCCCGAAGACCCAGCGCATGCATGTCATTCGGCGGGAGAGGACACCCCGCTGTCAATCTCGGTTCCCCACTCGTGCGCCATGCCGGGCGGTGGTTTGCTGCGCGAGCGATGTCCAACGACGACGGGTGGTCTGAAGAGAAGTTCCGGGCGTTGACGCTGCACTCCGTCGACATCATCTCGTTGCTCGATGGCCAGGGGCGGCTGCTGTTCAACTCGCCGGCGACGGTGCGCATCAACGGGTTCACCCCCGAAGAGCTGCTCAACCGCGAGACGTTCGAGCTCATTCACCCCGACGACCGCGCCGAGGTGGGCCGGGTCTTCGCCGACGTGCTCGCGACGAAGGGCACGGTGCGCCGGGTCGAGTACCGGTACCTCACGAAAGACGGCCGCTGGCTGTGGATGGAGGCGGTGGCCAGCAACCAGCTCGACAACCCGGCGGTGCGCGGCGTGGTGGCGAACTCGCGCGACATCTCGGAGCGCAAAGCCGCCGAAGCCGAGCGCGCGCGGCTCGAGCAGAACGTGCAGCACCTCGAGAAGCTCGAGAGTCTGGGGCTGATGGCCGGTGGCGTCGCGCACGACTTCAACAACCTGCTCGCCGTCATCCTCGCCGAGGTGAGCGTGGCCCGCGCCGACCCGTCGTCGACGAACGAGGTGCTCGAGCACATCGAGAAGGCCGCGCAGAGCGCCGCGAGCCTCACCAGGCAGCTGCTCTCGTCGGCCGGCAGAGCGCGCACGCAGATGGTGGCGACCGACGTGCGGGCGCTCATCGAGGCGGCGGCCCCGGTGCTGCAGCGGGCCGTGCGCGGGGTGACGCTCGACTGGCGGCTCGAGGCGAACGTGCCCGCCGTTCGGTGTGACCCGGTGCAGCTCAACCAGCTGCTGATGAACCTCGTCATCAACGCGGGCGAAGCGAGCCAGGGCCAGGGCGTCGTGGGCGTTCGGCTGCTCACGCGAGAGGTGACGGCCGACGAGCTGGCCGAAGGGCCGCTCACCACCGGCTTCGCGCCCGGCCGGGCGGTGGTGCTCGAGGTGCGCGACGCGGGGCACGGCATGACGCCCGAGACGATGCGGCACGTGTTCGACCCGTTCTTCTCGACGCGAAGACAGGGCCGCGGCCTGGGGCTCGCCGTCGTCGCGAGCTTCGTGCGCAATCACGGCGCCGCCCTGCACGTCCGCTCGGCGCCCCAGGTGGGCTCGACGTTCTCGCTCTTTCTTCGCCCGACCGGCGACGCGGTGGTGCGGCCAGCGCCCCCCGCGGTGATGCGCTTCGAGGGCCGCGCGCTGGTCATCGACGACGACCCGCTGGTGCTGCGCACGACCACCCGGCTGCTCACCGCGCTCGGGTTCGACTGTGTCGGCGTCGACACGGGCGCCGCGGCGCTCGCCCGCTTTCGCGAAGACGTGACGGCGTGGACCATCGTCGTCTCGGACCTGATGATGCCCGGCGTCGACGGCGCGACGACGGTCGACCAGCTGCGCGCGCTGAACCCGAAACAGCCAGCGCTGTTCGTCTCGGGGTACTCGGCGGGCCATGGCACCGAGCCCGACGTTCGCACCGGCTTCATCTCGAAGCCCTTCAGCGCGAACGCCCTCACGGCCGAGCTGGCGCGGCTGGTGCCCCACGCGGTCGTTCAGGGCATCGAGAAGCGCTGACGCACCGACGCGACGCCGCTCGAGGCGCTCAGCTCGAGCTCGCCGCCTTCGAGGCCATCGTGCGCGAGCACGACGGAGCCGCCCGTCGCACGCAGCGTGAGCGTGGTGCGTTCACGGCCGAAGTGGGCGACCGACAGAAACGGCGCCGCGCTGGCCTTCCACTCGACTCGCACGTGCCGGCCGTCGACGCGGCTGAGCCGAACGCCCTGCAGCGAGACCGGCTGCGCGAGCTCGCGGAGCACGACCGCGCCGTGGTGCAGCACCTCGACCGAGCGCAGCGGCCCCACGTCGCTCACGAGCCCGAGCAGATGGGCGTCGTCAGCGTCAGAGAGCTGCGCCACCCGCAGCGCGCTCTCGTGGGCGAGCCCCTCGACCGTCGTCAGCCGCACCGACCAGGCCGAGTGGTCGACCCGCGTGCGCGCGGCGAGCATGACGTGCAGCGGCTCGAGCTGCAGCGCTGCGCCACGAACGACGGCCGCGACGAGCACCGAGGGCTCGAGCACCATCGCCTGCGGCGGCGTCGGCCCGAAGTCCTGGTCTCGCGAGAGGGCGCGCTGCGCGCCGATGTACGTGTAGTCGCTGATCCACGTCGGGCCGCAGTAGCTCATGAGGTCGACGAACTGCGCCGGGTTGATGAGCGACTGGCCGTTCCAACCCCACGAGCCGAGGTTCGCGTTCGGGTATGGGTACGACGGGTCGGCGCCGGCTGCGCCGCCACAAGGCGCGTGATTGCGGCCGAAGTTGTGCCCGAGTTCGTGCGACGCGACGCCTTCGTTGTCGTCGCGGCCGATGGCCGTGGGCTGACCGACGTAGCCGATACCGGCGATGCCGTACGAGTTCGCGCGCACGAAGCCGTAGTAGTGACGTGCGCTGCCATCGGCGCCACGCAGCTGGGCGAGCTCGGAGAGCAGCGCGCCCCAGCTCGACACGTCGGCGCCCGAGGGGACCTGGTTCGTCGTGTACGGCGCGCGCGTGCGCGACATGACGTCGGCGAGCGGCCACTGCGCCACCATGGTGGCTCTGAGGTCGAGCACGCTCGAGGTGGTGCCGCTGACGACGACGGGCACCGCGGTGAGGTGCAGCACGTTGGCGCGCCCGATGACCGGCGTCGTGCGCAGCTCGTTGTTCTGCTCGTTCGACTCGGGCAGCGAGTCCATCGCGTCGGCGACGACGGTGAGCTCGAGGCCGGGCGCGACCCATGCTCCGGGAATCGTGCCGCGGTGCTGACGTGAGAGGTCGACCGGCGCCGTCGCATGCGTCGCGGGGCCGGTGAGACGTTGGCGGCCCAGCTCCACGCCCGCGCGGCGCCCGACGACCTCGACGACGCTGTTCAGGCCCGGCGTATCGGACAACACCTGCGCGACGACGAGCGCCGGTTTGCCTTCGACGAGCTCGAGCGTGGGAGACACCACCGACTGACCGAGCTGCATCGACTCGACCCGAACGTCACCGACGGGCGCGACGCCGGTGAGCGTCACCGTCTGCGTCACCACCCCGCCGCGCCCATCACGCACTGACAGCGTCACCGTCGTCGCTCCACGCGCCGTCACGTCGACGGCGTACCGGCCCATCGCGCATGGCACGGGTCCGCCCGGAGCGAGTTCGCACCGAACGTCGCTCGAGTCGGGGTCGTTCGCGTCGATGGTGAGCGTCGAGGTGAACGGCGTGACGCCCGTCGTGCGAGAGGCAGAAAAGGTGGTGATGCGCGGCAGTTGATTCGGCGCGAGCAGCACCTCGACCTGCAGCGTGCGCTCCGTCTGCTGCGCCTCTTCGTCCACCACCACGAGCCGCAGCGTCGCCGCGCCAGGCGTCATCCACTTCACCTCGGTCGCGCGCTGGCTGGAGCAATCACCAAGCTCGATGCGCTCACCCGACGACGACTCGAGCCGGCACGACAGGCCACTGCCTCGCGGATGCGTCGCCCCCACCGAGCAGCTCAACGGCACCGTCGCCTCGATGCTCGACTTCACGCACGAAAACACCGTCACCTTTGGCGCTCCCGAGATGCCGATGACGCCGTCGACCGGCCCCTGCTCGCCCTGCAACACGGCCTGGCCTTCACAGGCGCCGAGAAACACCGCGAGGAGCAGTCGCCGCATGCGCCGCGTCAGTGCAAGGCGGGCGCCGACCGTTCTCCGCCTCCAACGTGCTGCGAACACGACCACGCCCCTGTGCAGCCTCGTCTTCACGTCGTGCGCGTGGCCGCTCCACCCGCGCTGCATTTCTCGGCGCGTGAAACCGGTGTGCACCAGCGTGAACACGCCTCGTGGCGTCGGCTCGTCCTCTCAAGTAGGGGAGCAGGCCATGCGCAAGGCGATGCTGGTGGGGGCAGTGCTGCTGGTGGCGTGTGGTTCTTCGATGACGACGACGGACGCGGGTGTCGATGCCGGCGTCGAGGCCGACCCGGTGTTCAGCGTCTCTGGCACCGTCGCGATTCACCCTGACGCGCTCGACGCCGGGCTCACCTCGCTCGTCGGCCTCACGGTGCGCGTCGAGGAGCCGCTCAAGGTGGCCGCGAACAACCCGGCCGGAGTCTTCTCGACGGCCACGCTCGACGGCACCGCGCGCTTCTCGGTGCAGAACGTGTCGAACGAGCTCGTGAACCTCGGCGTCGCGGTCGGCCTGCGTGACGACGCCGACGCGGGCGTGCCGAAGGTCGTGCGCTCGGCCACCGTCGTCTACGACGTGCTGCTCGTCGGCAAGAAGCCGCTCGGCGAGGTGAAAGACCGCGTGGCCTACGCGATTCCCACCGCCTTCCACGACAAGCTGACCGCGCTGCTCACGCCAGCGCGCCTGCGCATGCTCACGCCCGACGCGCCCAAAGACACGCTCATCGCGGCCGGCTGCATTCTCGGCAAGGTGCTCGACGCGCAGGGGGCGCCGGTCGCGGGTGTCACCATCACGCCGAGCGCCGGCAGCGTCGCGTCACGCTTCTTCTACCCGAGCGCAGACTTCACCAGCCTCGGCACCGCGACGTCGTCGAACGGCCTGTTCCTCTACGTGCACGAAGGCACCGACCTCGTGCAGCAGTTCAACTTCAAGGTCGAAGGCCGCACCGAGTACAAGCAGCGCAACGCGGGCGCGGTGAACAACGCGTGCCTCGTGGTGATGGTGACGCCGGGCAGTTGATCAGGGGCAGCACCGCAGCTGCGCGAGTGAGCGCACCGAGCCCGAGCCGCCGACGTAGAGGAACTCCGAGGCTGGAGCGAGCGCGCCACACAGCGGCTCGTTGGTCGTGTCCCACGAGGCGGGAGTGCCGAAGCGCAGGTGGCGCATCGTGAACTCGGTGCACGCCGAACACGCGGCGGCCTTCGACGGCGCGTCGAGCGACGGGTCTTGCGCGTGGGTCTTGAGCGCCTCCAGCTGCGCGACCGTCGTCGAGCCGCACCAGTCCTTCGCGTGCGCGAGGTGAAACACGCGGGCCAGCGTCACCGCGCGGTCCGAGCCACCGGCGCTCCACGGCAGCGGCGGGTCTTCGTACGAGGTCGGCGTCGCGTAGGTGCCGTTGGCGCCCACGCCCATGAAGTCGCCCATTCCACCTTCTGCGAGCGTGGTGCCCTGCGGGTCGTCTTTCGCGGTGAGGCGCGCCATCGTCGACACGCGCTCGAGCGACAGGCGGAACTCGTTCTTCGTCTTCTTCGCCACCGGCACCTTGCCCGACGCGCGCGCCACCTGCGGCACCAGCCACGACGCGAAGCGGGCATCGAGCGGCACGGTCGTCTGAATCGTCGCAATCTTCAGGTGAATCGCCATGCCGCGCACGATGGCCTCGTTCGTCGCGCGCTGGCCGAAGCAGTGGTCAGACGTCGGGTCGACCGAGCTGAGGCCCATCGCTGGGGTGCCGGGCGCGCCGTGCACGCGGCCGGTCGCCTCGTACACCTGCAGCACGCCCGAGGTCGCGCAGTCGAAGAAGCGCTGCCGCTGCGGCGCCGTCATCTGCGAGAGGTAGAGGTCGCCGACGGCCTGCGAGACGAGCCCGTCTTTCGCCACGAAGCGCACGTCGTCCCACGGGGCGCAGAGCGCGTCGTTCACGTCGTACGTCGTCCACGTGGGCAGGGCCTGCAGCACGCCGCGCGCCCCGTGAATGAAGCCCGACACGAGCGCCGAGAGCACCGCGCGGTCGCGCTTCTCTTCGATGGTGGAGCCGGGAAACTCGTCGAGGTTCGACGACCCCCAGCGCTGCCACATGTGCCCCATGCTCCAGGCGTCTTGCAGAAAGTGCTGGCCCATCGCCTCGAGCGCGAGCGCCTCGACTTCACACGCGCGCGAGACCTCGGGGTACCGGCCCTGCAGCGTGTCGCTCACCGTCTTGCACTCGGCGGCGCGGGCGAGCGCGAGGGCATGGGCGCGGGCATACGAGCGCTGCGACTGCGGCACGAAGTGGTTCGAGTTCACCGGGCCCATGTGGCTCGCGAAGTCGTGGCAGAGCGTGGGGTCGGTGCCGTCGTTCAGCGGGCACGTCTCGTGGCCGCTCGCCCAGTCCCACAGCGCGTACGAGAAGTCGGGCAGCTGCGAGAGCTCGGCGATGGTGAAGGTGCGCGTGCGAGAGCGCGTCGTCTGCTCGAACGGCGCGGGCCTCAGCGTCGGCTGCTGCGTGCCCCCGATGTCGACGGTGGCCGAGGTGGTGAACACCTCGAGCGTCTGCGGCAACGAGAGCGCCGCCGGCAGCCCCGCCTGCTCACGCGTCTGCTCGAACAGCTGCCGGTGTTCGTCGCTGGGGCCGACCCACCGTTGGCGCGCCGTCTGTGGCCCTGCCGAGGGTGAACACGGCCGGCCACTGGCCTCGAAGCAGACCGAGTCCCACGCGAGGGCGCGCAACGGCAACACCGAGAGCAGCACGACGAAGCGCGGGGTCATGGAGCCTCCAGCGCGGCGCGCACACCGGGAAAGCAGTCGGGCTCGCGGAAGAGCACCTTCTCGAGCGCGGCCCTTGGCGTGAGCCCGGCGGCGACTTCACGGCTGAAGGCGTCGTGACAGGCCTCGGGGCAGCACGCCGGCTCTCCCCACGGGGTCGAGGTGGTGCAGGAGCGCACGGTCGAGAAGCAGCGGTCGAGCGTGAACGACGGCGGCGCGTAGCAATACGAGAGCAGGTCGGCGCACTCGCCGAGCGCGGTGAGCGCGTCACTCTGCGTCGGGTCGATCTCGACGCGAGCGTTCGAGACGTCGGCCAGCAGCTTCGTCGCGCCCGAGCCCACCGACGAGAAGGCCACCAGGCTCGAGAGGGGCGGCAGCTGCGGCAGCGCAAAGCCACCCCCGGCGCCTGACGAGCCGCCACCAGCCCCGCCGCCGTCACGTCCTCCAGTCAGCGGCCCACACGACGCCGACAGCAACAGCACCCCGAGGAGTCGTTTCATGGGCTCGCCTTTCGTGCACGACCAATGCCCGCGAAGTCTCGCATGGAGCCCGTCGATTCCCGTGGGGGAGGTTGCGCAGAAGCTCGCGCACCTGACAGCTCCGCCCGGGCGGCCGTGTCAGCAGGAACGGATGCCAGCAGAGGCCGATTGGAACTGCGCGTGGCTTCGCTAAGAGAACGGCATGGCGGTTCGGGGATTCGAAGTCACGGCGGTGTACATCTCTGGGTTCAAGAAGGCGCTCCAGGACCTGGGGCTGCTCGAGCAGGTCGCCGCGAAGCTCGCCCCGGCGACGAAGGCAGCGCTCGACGCTCCGTTCAGCGCGCGCACCCACGACGCCGACGTACTCAGAGACCTCTCAGACACGCTGCACGCCCTCGCCGGCGCCGAGACGTTTCAGAAACACGCGTACCTGATGGCCCGCGACTCGCTGGGCAAGATCCTCACGCCGATGTTCAAGGTCGCGCTCGCGCTCACCGGCCGTTCACCGGCGACGTTGCTCTCGCGCGTTCCCGATTCGGTGCACCAGGTCTTGCGGGGCGTGAAGGCGACGTGGCTGCCCGATGGGTCGACGGCGGGCGTGCTGCGGGTCGACTACCCCGAGCCCGTGACCGCGGTCGCCGCAGACGGCTGGCGCGGCACGCTGAAGTTCTTGTTCGAGCTCATCGAAGGCACACCCGCGCACATCGTGAAGATCGAGACGCTGAACGAGGTGCGCACGCTGACGATTCACGTGCAGTGGTGACTCAGCCGCGCCGCACGGGGCGCTTGCCGCGCACGGGCGTCTCGTCGTCGTGCTTCGGCGCTGGGGCACGGGGCCGGCGCGCGCGACGCTCCGGCTGCAGCGCCCCCAAGGTCGTCTCGATGTCATCGGCCTCGAAGCCAGCGGCCTCGAGCCCTGCGGCGATCTCTGCGGGCTCGAAGCCGGCGCGCCTCGCGCGCGTCGCGTAGGCCCAGGCCGTCTCGCCCTCTCTCCAGGGCGGCACGTCGGGACCGTTCGCGGAGAGCCGCTGCGCCAACGACGGGTCGTCGAACACCTTCGCCGACTCACCGAACCAGCAGACCCAGATCGCCAACGCCCCGATGGCCGTACCGATGGGAAACCCGGGGAGCGCGACGATGGCGAGGGCGGTCTGCAACCACCGGCCGCGACCCTTCTCGATGGTGAGCGCGAGGTAGACGTGCGGCGCGGCGAGCAACGCCAGCACGGCGAAGACCGCGAGCGACACGGTGAGCGGAACGTTCGAGGGCAGGAAGATGAGCACCGACGCGAAGCCGTAGAGCAGCGCTGCGCACCAGTTCAGGGCCGAGAGCAGTTGGAGTGGAGTCATCCCACCAGCAAGTACCCACGGCGCCGCGGCCCATTGCAGCGCCCGGCCGACGCGCTGCGGCTTACACTGAACACCATCGATTTTACGACGCCAACCTCAGACCCCACCGTCGCAGACGGCGCTCGTGAGGCAGACATTCTCCATCGCCTGGGGGCCGGGAAGCCGGCAGCACGCGCCGGGCCCATAGGCGCCACACTGGGCGACGTCGGTGCAGGTCGCGGCGCAGTAATTCTTGAAGGGGCCGAAGACGAACCAGCACGTCATGCCTTGGCCACAGTCATTCGGCGCCAGGCCGCAGTCGTCACCCGGGCCGAGCAGACCTCCGTCACCCGGGCCGGCATCGGGGGCTCCGGCGTCGAGCTCGCCTGCGTCGGGTTCACCGGCATCGACGCCGGCGTCTGCGGTTCCCCCGTCGCCCACTCCGGCGTCGAGCCCTCCTCCGTCGACGCCCGCGTCCATCGGCCCGGCATCGGGCAGGCCCGCGTCGCCAACGCCAGCGTCGAACCGAAGGCCGGGGTGCGGCCACTGCTGCACCACGCCGCCTTCGAGCGAGCCGTTCGTCAGCACGATGCCGCGGCCGAGCGTGTCGACGAGGTCGCCGCCCACCGCGACGAAGCCCGCGCGTGACGCCAGCGCCGCGTGCAGCCCGAAGTCGGTGACGGGCTTGCGCTGCACGAACGTCTCGCCGCGGCCCTCGGCGACGTAGCCGTTGAGACCGACGATGACCGTGTCTCCATTGGCGCTCACGGCCACCCCGTTGAGCAGCTGGGGCGTTCCTGGAATCGTCACCGGCCTCCACTCGCCTGCGAAGCGCCGCAGCATCACGGGGCGCTGCAACCCACCGACGATGTACGTCTCGCTGGCGTTGCCGTGCACCGTGGTGAGGCGGTCGCTCAGGCCCGCCGGCTCGAGCGTCAACGTCTCGGGCACCCCGCGGCCGACGAGGCCACGCTCTCCGACGAAGAACGTGTCGGTCGCCGAGCGGCCCCACACCTTGAAGAACGCGCGCGTGTCGGAGGCCGGCAGCGCCGCGACCTCGCTCCAGCCAGACGGCGTGCGCCGCAGCACCAGCGGCTTCGGCGCGCTCACGCTCACCACGCCGCCCACCGCGACGAGGTCGGTCGTCGACGTGCCGAACGCCCCGAAGAGGGTCGCCGCTCCGCCTTCGCGCTCGACGCGCCAGCGGGTGCCGTCGAAGTGCGTGATGACGCCAGCCGCGCCCACAGCCCACACGTCGTTCGTCGCGAACCCGTGCACCCACCACAAGGCCTTCGAGGTGCCGGGGTCCATCTGCCACCAGCCGTCGGCGTCGTGCCGCAACACGTACGCACCGAACGCCGAGCCGCCCACCGCGTACAACACGCCGTCGGCCGACTCCCACGCCGAGAGCAGCGCGCCGGGCTGGTCTTCGAGCACCACCCGCCACGGCGCGCCTGCGTCAGCGCCTGCATCGACGCCACCGTCGGCCTGCGGCGCAGGCGGAGGGCACGCCGAGAGCACCGAGACCAGCAGCCATGCCGCACGCGTTCGAAGCACGCGCGCACCGTAGCCCGAACGGCGTGCCGCCCCTGCAGACGACCGTCAAAGTGTGCAAGACCGCCGCGCATGGCAATCGGCCAGGGGGAGTTCGAGGCGCAGGTCGCTCCGCACCGAAAGGCACTGCTCGCGTACTGCTACCGCATGCTCGGCTCGTGGTCTGACGCCGAAGACGCGGTGCAGGAAGCGCTGGTGCGCGCGTGGAAGAGCCTCGACGCGCTCGAAGGCAGGGGCGCCTTCAAGGCCTGGCTGTTTCAAATCGCCACCCGCACCTGCCTCGACCTGCTCGCGCAACGAAAGCGCCGCCACCTGCCTGACGAAGTGCACCCGGAGGGAAGCGGAGACGCACGCGCGCCCGACCCGCTGCACGACTGGCTCGAGCCTGCGCCGTCGAGCGCGCTCGACCTCTCACCTGGCCCTGAGACGGTGGTGGAGCGGCGCCAGTCGGTCGCCCTCGCCTTCCTCGTGACGCTGCAGGCGTTGCCCGCGACGCAGCGAGCGGCGCTGGTGCTCAAAGACGTGCTCGGCTTCTCGGCGGAAGAGACGGCCGCGCAGCTCGACTCCACCGTGCCGGCGGTGAACAGCCTGCTGCAGCGTGCGCGTGCCTCGGTCGAAGAAGCCTCACCTCGGTGGAAGAAGCGCAGCGACGAGCCGAAGGAGCGCGAGCTGCTCGGCCGCTACCTGCGCGTGTGGGAGTCGTCTGACGTGTCGGGGCTGGTGTCGCTGCTCCGCGAAGACGCGACCATGACGATGCCGCCCATGGCGCTGTGGTTCGAGGGCCTGCCCGCCATCTCGCACTTCCTCGGCACCGCGCTCTTCGCGCCGCACGTCGACGCGCGCCGCTTCAAGGCCGAGCCCGTCGAGACCGCCGGCCACCTCGCCATCGCCATCTCGATGCGCCCCTCGCCCGAGGCGCCGTGGCAGCCCAACTCGCTTCACCTCGTCGAGGCCGAAGGTGACCGCCTCGTGCGCGTCGTCGCGTGGGTCGACCCTGTGTTGACCGCGAAGTTCCTGAAGTCAGCGCACTGAACGGCCGTGCCGTTCCCACGATTCGTGGCTCGCGGAACCAACCTTCACCTGCGAGGAATCGAATCGTCATGACTGCCTTGAAACACCCGTCGTCCTTCACGCTCGAGCGGCTGTCGCTGGGTGCGTTGTCGGGCCCGGAGCAGTCGAGCATTTCGGCCCACGTCGCCGGCTGTGCCCAATGCCGGGCGCGGCTCGAGACGATGGAGCGGCAGGCGGCGAGCTTTTCACGCTCGTCTCACTCGTCACCCGCCCGGCAGCGTGTCGTTCGCGCAGACCAGGCGTGGAGGAGGAACGCCATGCGTGCCGTGCTGCTCCCTGCTGCTGCCATCGTCGCCATTCTCGTCGCCGCGCCGTGGAGAGAGGCGCCGCCAGACCGTCCCTCTCCTCGTCAGGGCCGCAGCCCCGTGGAGCTCAGGCCCGGCACTGCGCGGCCCACGCTGAAGACGCTCTCGTTTCGCGGGCAGCAGGTGGCCTTCGGGCAGGGCACGCTCGAGGCCTCGCCCGATGAAGGGCCGTCACGCCCCTTCGTGCTCGAGCACACCGACGTCATCGCCGAGGTGACGGGCTTCGTCTCGGCCGTCACCGTCACGCAGCGCTTCAAGAACCCGTTCGAGAAGCCGGTCGAGGCCGTCTACGTGTTCCCGCTGCCCGAGAACGCGGCGGTCGACGAGATGACGCTGACGGCGGGCACGCGCGTGATTCGTGCCACCATTCAGAAACGCGAAGAGGCGCGGCGTCAGTACGAAGAGGCGAAGTCGCAGGGCAAACGGGCGGCGCTGCTCGACCAGGAGCGCCCGAACATCTTCACGCAGTCGGTCGCGAACCTGTTGCCCGGGGAGTCGGTGCAGGTGTCGCTGCGGTACGTCGCGCCGCTGCGCTTCGATGATGGCGCGTACACGTTCGACTTTCCCATGGTGGTGGGGCCCCGGTACGTGCCGGGCGCTCCGCTCGCGGGTGCGTCGCAGGGCACGGGCACGCTGCCCGACACCGATCGCGTCGACGATGCTTCGCGCATCTCGCCTCCGCTGGAGCGCACCGGCCGCGACATCTCGGTCGAGGTTCGGCTGGAGACCGGAGCCGTCATCGAAGAGCTGTGGTCGGTGTCGCATGCGCTGCAAGCCGAACGCTCGTCGAGCTCACGCGCCGTCGTCACGCTCGATGGAGCCGACCGCGTGCCGAACAAGGACTTCATTCTTCGGTGGAAGGTGTCGGGCCCCGAGACGCGCGCGGCGGTGGTGTCGACCGGCGGCCCCGAAGGCACCTTCGCGTTGATGCTCAACCCCGAGGCGCAGCCGTCGAACGACGAGGTGCTGCCGAAGGAGATGGTGTTCGTCGTCGACACGTCGTGCTCGATGGCTGGTGCTCCGCTCGATGCCGCCAAGCAGGCGATGGCGCTGGCGATGAAGCAGATGAACCCGCGCGACACCTTCATGCTCATCGACTTCGCCGAGAGCGCGTCGTCGTTTCATGACTCGCCGCTGCCGAACACGCCCGAGAACGTGAAGAAGGCGCTGCAGTACCTCGAGGCGCTGCCATCGGGCGGTGGCACCAATCAGCTCGCCGGCATTCGGCGCGCACTCGACCGGCCGGCCGATGGTGACCGCCTGCGCGTGGTGCTGCTGATGACCGACGGCTTCATCGGCAACGAGCAGGAGATCTTCCAGGAGACGCAGCGGCTGCTCGGCAATGGCCGCGTGTTCGGCTTCGGCATCGGCGGGTCGGTGAACCACTTCCTGCTCGCACGGTTGTCTGAAGAGGGGCGCGGCTTCTACCAGTTCGTGCGAACCGACGAGGACCCGACCGGAGCGGTGAACCGGTTCGTGCGCCGCATCGCGAAACCGCTGATGACCGACGTCACCGTCGACTGGGGTGGGCTGCAGGTCGTCGACGTGTTGCCGCGCAAGGTGCCCGACCTGTTCGACGCGCAGCCGGTGGTGCTGCTGGGCCGGTACCGTACCGGTGGGCCTTCAACCATCACGCTGCGTGGGCGTGTCGGTGCGAAGAACGTCGAGCTGGCGACTCGCGTGAACCTGGGCGTGGCGTCGGCGGCAGCGAGCGGGCTCAACGCGATGTGGGCGCGCGCGCGAATCGAAGAGGTCGACCGGCTGCAGAAGTTCGGCGAGTTCCCCGAGGCGGCGAAGGAGATCACCACGCTCGGCCTCGAGCACCACCTGGTCACGGCGTACACGTCGTTCGTGGCCGTCGACTCCGCGCCGGTGGCCAACGGCGCCAGCGAGCAAATCGTCGTGCCGAACGAGGCGACCGAGCGCGAACACGGCGAGAGCGGCCACCTGACGCACACGCGGTACAACACGATTCAGGTGATTCGCGGCTCGGCGAGCCCGGACCCGACGACGGCGAAGTCACCGCCTGCTCCGCCGACCGTCGTTCCGCTCCTGATGCCCAAGGGCGCCAACGTCGGCACGGGTGAAGACGAGAACTTCGACGAGCTCTTTGGGGGCTCGAAGCGGCACGGCAACGACGGCCACTACTATCTGCCGCCACCAAAGAACCCGGAGCCCCTGAAGGACGAGCTCAGCCAGTCCGACATCATGGAGGCGGTCATCGGTGCGAAGACCGAGCTCCAGGCGTGCATCGCCGAGCAGCACCGGCTACAGCCCGAGGTGACGAGCGGCAAGGTGGTGATGAAGTGGACCATCGGCACCGACGGCCGCGTGAGGAACGTGAGCGTCGTGACAGCCGAGCTGGCGAACTCGCCGATCGCCGCGTGCCTGAAGCGCGTCATCTCGAAGCTCGTGTTCCCACCGCACGCCGTCGCTGGCGAGCCCGTGCAGTTCCCCTTCAAGTTCTGACCGCATGGCCTTCGACGTCGGCGAGCTCTTCGAGCGGTACCACGGGGTCGTCTATCGACGATGCCTGGCACTGCTGCGCCACGACGACGACGCCGCCGAGGCAGTGCAGGAGGTGTTCGTCGCCGCCATCTCGGGGCTCGGGCGGTTCCGGTTGCGGGCGGCTCCGCTGACGTGGCTCTACGCGATTGCCACGCGGCATTGTCTGCAGACGCTGCGCAACACGTCGTCGCACGAGCTGAAACACGCGCTGTTCGTCGACGTGGAGGAGGCGCGCAGCGACCTCGCCGCGCGGGCCGATCTCGACAAGGTCTTGAGCGCGTTGTCGATGGAGGAGCTCGAGCTGGTGACGCACGCGTTCCGCGACGGGCTGACCCAGGACGAGATCTCCGAGGTGATGCGGCTGTCGCGAAAGACGGTGGGCAAGAAGCTCAAGCGGCTGACCGAGAAGCTGCAGCTGTCGCTCGAGGGTGAGGTCGCGTCACTGCGCGCCACCGGCTGACGTGACGAGGTCGACGTTCGAGAGGGCGTGGCTGAAACCGGTGGAGGCGCGATCGCCAGCGGGTCGTGTGCGCGCCATGCGCGCGATTCCTCAGCGGTGGTTCTTCGTGGCCGTCGCCATCGGCATCGCGTGCGGAGCGATGCGCCCGCCGTCTCTCACCGGGCCGCAGCCACGCGGCGCGCCGTGCGGAGAATGTGAGCCCGGCTTGACCTGCTAGTTCTTCACCAGCGGGTTGAGCACCTGCACGCGCCGCTGTGACGCCGGCTGCCTGGGCGACGAAACGTGCACCTCGGGTCTCTGTCGCGAGTCGTGCGCCCTCAGCTCCGACTGCGACCCGGGCAACGTGCTGTTCTTCTGTTCGAGAGAGAGCCCATCAGGCGTGTGCCTGCCCTTCACCTGTTCGGGCGCGTCGGCAGAGATCTGCGGCAAGGGCTACGCCTGTTCGAGCGACGACCGCGGTGAGGTGGGCTTCCAGCCGCGCCCCATCAACCTCGGTGTGTGCCTGAAGCTTCAGTGAGTGGTCGGCGGCTCGGCGTCGACGTCGCCCGGCTCGTCAAGGAAGGAGCTCGGCAGCAGGTCGAACGGCGTCGCCTTCGCGAGCCCGACCAATCTCGGCCTGAAGCTTCAGTGAGTCGTCGGCGGCTCGGCGTCGACGTCGCCCGGCTCGTCAAGGAAGGAGCTCGGCAGCAGGTCGAACGGCGTCGCCTTCGCGAGCCCCACCAATCTCGGCGTGCGCCTGGAGCTTCAGTGCGTCGTCGGTGGTTCGTCATCGACCTCGACCGGCTCGTCGCGGAACGAACTCGGCAGCAGGTCGAACGGCATCACCTTCGCGAGCGCCAGCAGCAACAACAACCCACCAGGCGCGGTGAAGATGGCCAGCGCGGGCACGGCCTTGGCGACGTCGATGAGCTGCTCCCGCATGGCGCGCTTCTCGTCGGCGGTCAGCTTCTGGCCACGCGCAGCTCGCGCGAGCAGCACCGAGAGCTCTCCGGTCTCACGAATCTCCTGCCACAGGCGGCGTGAGTTCTTGCGCACCTGCGTCGCGATGGAGTCGACGAGCTCTTCGCCCATCACGTCGGCGCCAGTCGAGAGCGTGAACACGTCCATCACGTTGCGGTGCTTCGCGTAGAACTCGGCGAGGGTGAGTTCGCTGTGCTTCACCTCGTCGGGCGTGAAGCCGAGCCGCGCCGCGAGCGCCTTCGTCCACGCCTGCTCTTCGGCGCTGCGGCGCCCATCGACGATGCTGGCCAGCAGCGTCTGGTCGACGAGGAAGCGCTTCATGTCTTTGCTGCGCACGCCAGCGAGCACCTTCTTCATCGAGGGCGCGCGCTCGAAGGCCTTGCGGGCGAAGTCACGGGTCGAGTCGGCGAGCGCGTCGGGCAGGTGCAGATCGTCGATCTGCCGGAGGATCGCCCTGCGCGCCGGGAAGCTCGGCTTGCGCTCCGCGACCACCAGTCCGATCAGCACCGCGACGAG
>JAEUJR010000398.1 GCA_016793585.1 Archangium sp. | reverse complement strand
AGGCCGAGCGTGCGCTTCATCATCTTGCGAATGAGCGGGGAGTCGTCGACGACGAGAATGGAGTAGCTCATGGTCGCTCCCTACAGCTCGTGCTCGGTGGCTTCGGTCTTGATGCGAACGAGGCCGGTGTCGTTGAACAGCCTGGCGGTGCGAAACACGGTGCCTCCGACGTCTTCGGCGGTGATGGGCACGCCCGCCTTCCACAGCAGCTTGCGGAGGATGAGGTGGTTGCGTTTGCCAATCTCGAACATGTCACCCGTCGTCATGGCCGAGCCGCCCGCCACCTTCACCACGAGGTCGCGCTTCTGGGAGCCGAGCCGGTACATGGCGTGGAACAGCTCGGGCACACCGGTGTCGGCGAACATGTACGGCTTCACCTTCGCCTTCTCGGGTGAGGTGCTGGCCTGCGGCAGCATGTAGTGAATCATTCCGCTCGCGCGCCGAACCGGGTCGTACACCATCACCGCGATGCACGAGCCGAGCGCGTAGGTGACCAGCACCGCGTCGGGCTCGTTGCTCACCTGCATGTCGGCGATGTCGACCGTCACGAGCTTCATGGCTCGCGGCTCCGGTACACCGAGGGCACCACCACCTCGAGGCCGGTCGACAGGCCGCTCAGCGTCTCGGCGTGCCCGACGACGACGAGGCCACCGGGGCGCACGAGGCGCTCCATCTCGTTGACGAGGCCCTGCCGCACCGGCGCGTCGAAGTAGATCATCACGTTTCGGCAGAAGACCGCGTCGAACGGCCCGCGCATGGGGAACGGCGGGCGCGCGAGGTTGAGCCGCGCGAACGTCACGTGCGCCTTCAGCGACGGCACCACCTCGTAGATCGCCTCGCCGTCGTTCGAGACCCGCTGGAAGTACTGGGTACGTTGCTCGCGGCTCACGCTCTTGAGCTGCGCCTCGCGGTACCGGCCCTGCTTCGCCTGCGCGAGCACCCTGGTGCTGATGTCGGTGGCGAGCACGCGCCAGTCGACGCCCGAGTTCGCGAAGACGCTCTCGAGCGTGAGCGCCAGGGTGTACGGCTCTTCACCGCTCGACGAGGCCGCACACCAGATTCGAACCTGCCGCTGGCCCTGCGCGCGCAATTGCTCGAGGTCGGCGCGCAGGCGGTCGAAGTGGGCGGGCTCGCGGTAGAACGAGGTGAAGTTGGTCGAGATGACGTCGAGGAAGGCGACCAGCTCGGTGCCGTCGTCACGCCTGAGCACGTCGAGGTACTTCGCTTCGTCGTCGAGGTTCAGCGCGCGCAGCCGTTTGCCCACGCGCGCCGCCACCAGCGCCAGCTTCTCCTCGCCCAACCGAATGCCTGCCTGCTCGTAGGCGACGTCGCAGAGGGCGCGGAAGACCGAGGAGCGCATGGCGAACCCGTTCAGAACTGCTTCAGCTCGCTGTCATCGAGGGGAATGAGGTCTTTGGGGTCCATCGGGGCCGACTGCAGCTGCTCGAAGGCCTGCCCTTGAGCGGGCGCGGGGCGACGGGGAGCGGACGCGGGCGCGGGCTTCTCGTGACGGGGCGGCTTCGCGAGGGGCGCCGCGTGCTGCTGCGGCTTCTTCGGCTGCTTGCGGCTCTGCGACGAGGCCGCCTGCGCCGACGCACCGTTCACCAGCTGCGCGAGCTGCTCGACCATGTCGTTGAGCTCGACCGCCTGGGCCGACAGCTCTTCGCTCGCCGACGCAGACTCTTCGGCGTTGGCCGCGTTCGCCTGGGTGATGCGGTCCATCTGGCTGACCGAGGTGTTGATCTGCGTGATGCCGCTGGTCTGCTGCTCGCTGGCGGTGGCGACCTCGGCGACGAGGCCCGTCACCTGCGTCGCGCTCGAGACGATCTCGCGCAGAATGCCGTTGACCTGTTCGCTCAGGGTGGCGCCGCTCTCGGCGTTGCGCTGCGACTCTTCGATGAGCGAGGCGGTGGTCTTGGCGGCCTCGGCGCTGCGCATGGCGAGGTTGCGCACCTCTTCGGCGACGACCGCGAAGCCCTTGCCGGCTTCACCCGCGCGCGCCGCTTCGACCGCGGCGTTCAAGGCGAGCAGGTTCGTCTGGAAGGCGATCTCGTCGATGGTCTTGACGATCTTCGCGGTCTCGGTGGCCGAGCTGCGAATCTTCTGCATCGCCTCGTTCATGCGGTCCATGCTGCTGGCGCCACGGTTGGCGGCCTCGGCAGACTCCTTCGCCGAGCCGTTCGCCTTGCGGGCGTTGTCGGCGTTCTGCCGCGTCATCGAGGTCACCTCTTCGAGCGAGCTCGACACCTCTTCGAGGTTCGAGGCCTGCTGACTGGCGCCGTTGGCCAGCTGCTGACTCGAGCTCGAGACCTGGCTCGACGCCGAGGCGACCTGCTCGCCGCTGGCGGTGAGGCCGTTGATGATGCGGTTGACCGGCAGGGTGATGCTGCGGGTGACGAAGACGGCCAGCGTGGCGCCGATGAGAATGGCCAGCAGCAGACCGACCGCGACGGCGAAGCGCACCCCGGTGAGGGAGTCAGCGACGTCTTTGGTCTCCTTCACGGTGGTCTCGACGCCGTCGACCGACACCGCCTTCGCACCGTCGACGGCCTGGTTCGCGACGGTGCCACGCGAGCTGGCGAGCTCGTCGGCCTCGACCATGGTCGCCTGCACGTCCTTCACCTCGGCGGCGTACACCTTCGCAGAGGCGCGCATGCCGTCGACGAGCCGGCCCAGCTCGTCGTCACGGGTCGAGGCCTTGAGCTTGTCGAGCAGGCGATCGAGCTCGGCGAGGCTGGTGAACGCGGCGTCGAGCGCCTTGGGTTCGTCGAGCGCCTGCGCCTTCCACGCTGCGAGCCGCGCCTGGGTGGCGACGAGCATCACCTGGTTGATCTCGGCGTCGCTGCGGCTTCGTTTGTAGGCCTCGGCCTCTTCGAAGAACTTGGTGGCGGCCTGGTTCATCTCGTCGTTCGACTTGTTGCGCTCGATGACGTTGGCCTCGGTCTTCTTCACGAGCGCGCGGTAGTCGGCGACCAGGCCCGACACCTTCTCGGACGCCGCCCCGAAGGCCGACAGCCCGGGGTGCGCCTTGAAGTGCGCGCTGGCCGCGGCGAGGGCCGCGTCGACCTTGTCGAAGTGCTTGTTCGCCGCGGCGAGGTACTTCGCGTCGCGGGTGAACTCGTACGACTTCATCTCCTTCATCGCGGCGAGCACCGAGCGCTCGACGTCGTTGGCGATCTGTACCGTCGGCGCGACCTCTTGCGAGAGGCTGGTCGCGATCGTGGTCTGCTGGCTCACCTCGAACAGGGTGAAGGCCGTGACGATCGAGGTGACGATCAACACCGCCGCGTACCCGAGGGCGATCTTGGTTCCGAGCTTCAGGTTGGCGAACATGGCGTGGCCCTTCAGGCTGCGAGAGAGAGGTTGGTGCTGTTGAGGATCAGGTCGATGTCGAGCAGCAAGACGACGCGTTTGTCGTTCTTCGCGATGCCGAGGATGAAGCGGGTCGCCTCGTCGCCGCGGCCGAAGCTGGGCGGAGGTTCGATCTGCGTCGCGGCGATGTTGCGCACCTCGAGCACCTGATCGACGAGCACGCCCGTGGTGATGGGCCCGGTCGGCGTCTGCAGCTGCACCACGATGATGACGGGCCGGGCCGAGGCGCTCGCGGCGTCGATGCCGAGGTGCTCGCGCAGGTCGACGACGGGAATCACCTTGCCGCGCAGGTTGACGACGCCCTTCACGCCCTGCGGCGCGTGCGGCACGCGGGTGATCTCGAGCAGGCCGATCAGCTCGCGCACCTTCAGAATCTCGAGGCCGTACTCCTCGCCGCCGACGCGAAACGTCATGTACTTGCCCGCGAGCGACTCGAGCTGGGCGGCCCCCGCCCCGGGGTTGGCGTGAGTGTCCATCAGCGTTGCTCCTCGCGGTGCGCGTCACCCGAGGCGACGCGGTGTCTGTAGGTGATGAGGCCGCACAGCTTGTCGACGTTCAGAATGAGACCGATGCACCCGTCAGAGAGAATCGCCGCGCCCGAGTAGAACTCGGCGCGCCCGACGCCCTGCCCCAGCGCCTTGATGACGACCTGCTGCTGCGCGATGACCTCGTCGACGAGCAGGCCCACGCGTTTGCCCACGCTCTCGACGACGACGATGAGCGCGGTCGTCGGGTCTTGCCGGGCGCCTTCGATGACCAGCTGCTGTGACAGCCGCAGAATGGGAATCACCTGGCCGCGCACCGAGAGCAGCTCGTCGCGCTCGCCCATCGACGACAACATCTCGCGGGTGGGCTGCAGCGCCTCGACGATCGACAGGCTGGGTACGAGGTACCGCTCTCTGCCGACCTTGATCAACATGCCGTCGATGATGGCCAGCGTGAGCGGCAGCACGAGCCTGAAGGTGGTGCCCTTGCCCTTCGTCGACTCGATGAGCACGCGGCCGCGCATGCCCTCGATGTTGCGCTTCACCACGTCCATTCCGACGCCGCGGCCCGAGATGTCGGTGACCTTCGCTGCGGTCGAGAAGCCGGGCGCGAAGATGAGCTGAAAGACCTCGGCGTCGCTCATGCCCGCGGGGTTCTGCACGAGGCCCTTCTCGACGGCCTTGGTGAGAATGCGCTCGCGGTCGAGCCCCGCGCCGTCGTCGGAGAGCTCGATGATGATGCTGCCGCCCTTGTGGCTCGCCGACAGCGTGAGCACCCCCGTGGCCGGTTTGCCTGCGGCCGTGCGCGCCTCGGGCGTCTCGATGCCGTGGTCACACGCGTTGCGAACCATATGGACGAGCGGGTCTTCGAGGCGCTCCACCATGGCGCGATCCATCTCGGTGCCTTCGCCGGTCGTCACCAGCACCACGTCTTTGCCGGCCTTGCGCCCCACCTCGCGCGTCAGCCGCGCCATCTTCTGGAAGACGCCGTGCACCGGCACCGTGCGCATGCGCATCGCCGCGTTCTGCAGGTCGCGAGAGATCTTCCCCAGCTGGCCGAGCGCGTTGCGCAGCGTGAGCGACTGGGTGCTCAGCTCGCGTGAGTGCTTGAGCATCGACTCGACGATGATCAGCTCACCGATCATCTCGACCATGTTGTCGACGCGCTCGAGATCGACCTTCACCGTCTCGCGCAGCTTCGTGGCCCCGGCCGCAGGCGCTGGGCCCTCGGCGGGCTCGGGCGGCTGCGGCGCGAGCGGCAGCGCCTGAAACCCTGCAGGCGGCGGCGCTGGCTCGGCGACTGGCGCCGGTCGAACGGGAGCCGTCGCCACGACGGGTGGCGGCGCGGCGGCCGGCATCGGGGGCGGCTTGCCGGGCGCGGTGATGGGCGGGCCCGCGTCTTCTTCACGCGGCATCTTCGCGAGGAACGCCTTGAGGCGGGCGATGTGCACGCCGGCTTCGGGCTCGGACGCGAGCTCGACGCCGGCCTCGCACGCCTTCTTGAGCGCGTCGAGCATGCCGCGCAGCAGCGCCGTCGCCTTGAAGACGAGCTCGAGCGACTCGCCCGCGAGCTTGCAGCGGCCGTCGCGCACCTCGTTCATCACCGACTCGGTGGCGTGCGAGAGCGAGACGATCTCGCTGAGCTCGAGGAAGCCCGCGACCCCCTTGATGGTGTGGAAGACGCGGAACAGCGCGTTGACCTGATCGGGCGTGGCCGCGCTCGACTCGATGGCCAGCAGCATCTCGTCGGCGTTGGCCAGGGCGTCACCCGACTCCTCGAGGAAGTCACGCACGAGCTCGAGGGTCTCGTCGTCGCGCACCACCCGCTTGACGGGCGCCGGCGCCGCGGGCTGCCGTTGCAGCGCCACCACGGCGTCACTCACCAGCTTGATGGCGTCGGCCGGCGAGCCCTGCACCGCCTGCAGCCGCTGGCGGGTCTGCGTGGCGACGTCGAGCTGTGCCGATGGAGCGCCCTGCAGCGCCTCGACGAGTTCGCCGAGGCCGCGCTCGAGCTCCAGCACTCCAGTGGCATCAGCGTCGACGCTGAGGACAAGACCTGCGAGGTGCTCGATCAGCGCTGAGGGACTTCGGGTGCCCATGTGCTCTCCCCGAGAAGCGGCAGAGCCACGGGTTGCATCGGCTGTTCCCGGCGCGGCGGGTTGATGCAGATCGCCCGGTCGATCGATGACAGCCGTCGGATCAACCAACTACGCGTCGCGAATGGTTTGCGGCAGGGTCAACGCGGGCTCGTGGGTCAGGCCCGACACGAGGCGGTGCGTCAGCGGGCCAACGATCACGCCCCCGGCACTTCGTCGGCCAGCGCCAGCGCGCCCGGAGTGATGGTGAAGCCCGCGAACCCCGAGACGATGGGCACGGGCAGCTGATGAAACGCGACCTCGGCGGCGACATCGACCGTGACCTCTCTCGAGAGCGCGAGGCCGACGCCGCTGAGCACGCCGACGCCAGGGGCGCGCTGCTGCGTCTGACCGATCGTGCCGTACGCCTCGGCGAAGAGCCGCAGCGAGTCGTTCACCCCGTACACGACCGTGAAGGTGCCCATCGACTGCACCTGCACCTCACCCAGCACGTTGGCGAGCGACGACATGAGGTTCAGGTCGAGGCGCACGGGGCCGAGGTTCTTCGATTGGTACCACCAGGCTTCGAAGTCGGTGGTGCCATCGAGGGTCGTCGGCATCGTCACGTGCAGCGAGATGGCCTGCGACGGCAGCCAGCGGGCCTCGGGCAACAGCGACACCTTCAGGCCCGGCTGCACGGCGCCGATGTCGACCGTCGAGCGGCGCTGAAACGGCAACGAGAGCCCGTCGACCACCAGCTGCAGCTCGGCGCGCTCGGAGAGCGTCGCGTGCACGATGGTCTGCGGGTCGTGAATCAGCACGCCGTCGGGCGTTCGCCCGTCGATGCCGCTCTCGACGACGAACAGGCGCTCGTCCTGCGCGATGGTGGCGACACACGCGGTGATGGGCACGCAGCCTTGCGGTGACGAGGGCTGTTGATCAGTCGCGGAGTCGACCAGCACCGTCTCGGCGGCAAGAGCCGGCCCAGCGGCGAGCGCCGAGAGGAGGAACGAGCGGAACATGGAGAACTCCGGGGAGGGACGGCGACGGGCGGTGGTGCAGTGCCCGTGCCTTTCGCCTTCACGAGAAAACTCGCGTGCCTCCACCTTCGCGCGCGGAGTCCACTTCACCTGCCGGGGTGAGCCCGACAGCTGCGAGCAGGCCCGCCGATGTGTCGCGTGGTGCTCCCCTCACGCACGAGGGCGCACGGTGGAGCCGACGTCTCCTGGCCCTGCGTCGGCGGCGACCCTTCGGCTCAGGGCGCGTCGGGCGGCAGGGTGATGCGCTCGCCTTGATCGAGCACCACCCACGTGATGCCCGCGTCGACGCGCTCGAACGCCGCACGCGCCTTCGGCAGGTCGAGCCCCGGCATCAACGCGAGGCCCTTCTCCCAGGGCTGAAAGAAGTTGTCGTAGTGCGTGGGCAGCACCAGCTTCGGCCGCACCGCCCCGAGCAGCCCGCGCGCCTTCTCGACCGTCTGCGGCTCACCGGTGACGCCCACGATGAGCGTGCCCGCGCCCGGCCCGTTCGTGGCGATCTCGTTCTCGGCCCACGTGCTCGTCGGGTGCCACCACACCGAGGTGCCGTGCGCCTCGAGCCGAAAGAAGAGCGCTTCGTCGAGCGCGTACTGCCAGAACCACAGCTTGCCCGCGTCGGTCGGCACCAGCCCGCTCATCGGCTGGTCGATGCCGGCGATCTTCGTGTGGCGCGAGCGGCCGACCTGAATGCTGAAGGCGCCCACGTCGAGCGTGTCACCGGCCTTCACCACGCGCGTCTGCCCCGGAGGGATTCCACGCGACAGCGCGAGGTTCACCGTCGACTGCGAGCCCACCACCAGCGCGCCCGTGCGCTTCGCGATGGCGGGCACGTCGAGCGCGTGATCGTGGTGCGTGTGGTTGACGAGAATGACGTCGGCCTTCGGGCACTCCTTCGCGCCGAGCGCTTCGTCGGGCTCGAGCGGCCCGGTGATGAGCGCGAGCGGCGGAGGGCGCGTTGGCGTCGGGTCGAGCAGCACGACGGTGGTGCCGTCGCTCACCTCGTAGCCGCTCACGCCGAGGTAGCGCAGCGAGAGGCCCCCATCGGCGGCGGCGCGCAACGACGCCGGGCCACGCTCGGTCTCGGGCACCACCCACGGCACGTGTCGAACCGCCGTCACGAAGACGCCGACGACGAGCACCAGCGTCACCACGAGCCCCGCCACCACGCGCGTCAGTCGCTTCATGAGGGCCGCCATTGTCGAGGTCCCTGCCAGCCGCGTCGAGCCAATTGGCAGAGCTGGAGAGCGCACGCTCCACTTTCGCGACAAGGCGCTTTGCAGCACTGGAGCGTGTTCGTCGCACTCCTCGAAAGGCGCCACGCCCCGCTTGCACCCACATGCAGCGTCATCGGTATGAACGCGCCGCTTCACCAAAGGGGGCTCGCACCGAGGGGCCCATGACGAAGTCGGTTCGCACGTTGATCACCTGCACGTTCGCCGTCGTCTCGGCGTGTGGCGACTCGTCTGCCACCATCGCCGACGACGTCACGCAGCTCGACGACCTCGGCGTCGCCGAACAGAACGCGCGGGTGACGCAGCAGCAGGCGCAGCTCGCCGCGCAGCTCGTCGACTCCACGAGGGCGTACCTGCCCTTCGCGTACACGGAAGACGGCTGCTACGCGCGAGCCCTCTACATGTCGATGGAGCTCGCCTCACGACGCGTGCCCTCGAGCGCGCAGTACCTCACCGGAGAACTCTACCCGTCGTCGAGCGTGAGCTGGGGCTGGCACGTCGCGCCGATGGTGGAGATCGAAGGCACCACCGGCCGCACCATTCTCGACCCGTCGCTCGCGCCCGGCGGCCCCATCACGCTCGCAGAGTGGATTCGCCGCTCGAACCCACGCGGCAGCTACCAGCTCTTCTGGACGCTCGGCAGCACGTACTACCTCACGGGCTTCTACACGCCGAACGATCAGGCCCAGCCCGTCATTCAGTCGTTCGCCGAGCTCGCGCCGTTTCAGAAGAGCGACCTCGAGCAGGCTTGCGGCGTGATGAGCGAGTACCTCTCGTACGAAGGGCTGCCGACCGAGGCCCAGAAGCGCGCGCTGCTCATCGGACGTACGCGCTCGCTGGCGAACCGGTTGCTCGGCGTGGGCAAGCTGACGGGCTACCAGACGCAGGGCCCGCTGCGGTGTGGCTCGGCGAGCGTGCCCGTCTGCAAAGAAGCGCAAGAGACGTGCACCCGCAACGCCGACTGCTGCTCGACGCTCTGTGGCACGACCGGGCTCTGTCAGGCGCGGCCCATCGACGTGGTGCCGGTGACGCCTGCGCCGGGAGTGACGGACGCAGGCGTGCGCTCCGATGGTGGCGTGCGCGTCGCCGACGCGGGAGTGCCTGCGCCCGGAGCAGTCGATGCGGGCGTGGCGCCGGGTGGAACGCTGCTCGCGAACGGAGCGCCGGTGACGCTCTCGGGCGCCGCCGCCAGCACGAAGCTCTACCGCGTGGAGGTGCCGGTGGGGGCGACGACGTTGAGCCTCACGCTCCGCGGCTCGACTGGAGACGCCGACCTCTACGTGCGCAACGGCGCGGCGCCGACGTTGACGGCGTACGACGCGCGGCCGTACCGGTCTGACAGCAATGAAACGGTGACGGTCAACGCCCCGCGCGCAGGCACCTGGTACGTCATGGTGCACGCGTACAGCGCCTACTCGGCGACGACGTTGACCGCCCGGTACTGAAGACTCAGGCGACGGTGACCTTGATCATCTTCACCGGCGTGCGCGGCCGATCGTTGCCGTCGGTGGGGGTCGTCTCGATCTTCTTGATGACGTCCTGGCCGGTGATGACCTTCCCGAACACCGGGTGCTTCGACGGGCCGGGCGTGAACCAGTCGAGGTAGTGGTTGTGCACGGTGTTGATGAAGAACTGCGAGCCCCCCGAGTTGGGCATGCCCGTGTTCGCCATCGAGAGCGTCATCGGCTCGTTCGACAGCTTGCTGGTGTGCTCGTCTTTGATGTCGCCCCACGGCGGGCCGCCGGTGCCGGCGCGCGGGCTGTTCGGGTCCTTCGAGAAGGGGCAGCCGAACTGCAGCATGAACTGGTTGATGACGCGGTGAAAGTGAAGGCCGTCGTAGAAGCCGCTGGTCGCCAGCTTCTCGAAGTTCCCCACGGTCAGGGGCATCGAATCTTTGAACAGCTCGGCAGTGAACGTGCCGAGCGAGGTCTCGAACGTCGCGATCGGGTTGGGCATGGGGCGCGTGACTAGCACGCTGCCCCCCGTTTCAAACCCGTCGTTTGCGCCCACGCAGCAGGGCCAGCGCCACCAGCGGAGCGGCAGCGCTCGCCGTCGTGCAAACCGCACCCCGAGGCCTTCGTGCGCGAGCCCGCCTTCACCGTGGAGGCCCGTGTCTCGTCGTCGGCGAACGACTCCGCCGGCGTGATGGCGTCGACCTGCCGGGTGACGATGGCCGAGCTGCCCCTGCGCTGACTCCCGCAGCAGGGCCCTGCCGCCGCCGGAGCGCACCGTGGTAGGTGTTCGCCCGCCATGCGCAACGTGCTCGCCGCTCTCTTCGTCTTCACCGCCTGTGGGCCCGCCACCGTCGCGGCCCCCGACGATCTCGACGGCAACCTGGGCTGGTTCTGGGCCAACTCGAAAGACGCGAAAGACGCAGACGTCGTCGAGGCCGCGCTGAAGCTGCAGGTCGCCGGCAAGGCCGACACGCTCACCGCGCAGAAGCCGGGCCGCGGCTTCGTCACGCGACTGTCGGCCGACGAGATCGCCGTGGTGGGCCTCAAGGACGTCGTCGACCCCGCGAAGGCGCGCGGCTTCTTCATCACCAACGTGTTCCCCTGCACGCTCGACAAGCTCGAGACCATCGTCTCGGCGCTCGACCAGAAGGCGCAGTACCCCGAGGCGTACGACGCGTACACGCGCAGCTACACGAGCGACGCAGCGGCCTACACGAGCCGCAGCAGCCCGACGGTGTCGTGGGACGTGACGCTCACCGCGAAGCTCGTCACCGCGCCCTACACCTCGAACCTGAAGGGCGGTCTTCGCCGCGTGACGCCCGCGAGCGGCAAGACGACGTTCGGCCCGCTGCTCATCGGCCGCACCTGGCTGCCCGCGCCCGCCACCTTCAAGAACCCCGACCCGTCGACGAGCTTCGAGCAGGACTACCAGATCGAGATCTGGTGGGAGCGCACGCCCGGCGAGCTCGTCCACGCCTACGGCATGTGGCGCGACCTGCGCCTGGGCCTCGGCTTCACCACCGAGGACAACGGCGTCGCGAACACACTGATGGACGGCCTGGTCGACTGGGACAAGAAGACCGCCGAGCTCTGCAAGAAGTGATCAGCGAATCGAGAAGCGGTCGCTCGACGAGAAGAACTGAAAGACGCCGAACGAGAAGCCGACCTGCGGCTGACCACCGACGAGGGTGACGGCGAGGTCGGCGCGAAGACCGGTGCGCAGCATCTTCGGCACCAGCAAGCGCACGCCGAGCCCCGTCGAGAGCAGCGTGCGTGAGCCGAACGTCTCGGTGCGCGCGACGGCGCCATCGACGAACACCGCTGGCACCACCGCGAACCAGGTGGAGTCGAAGACCACGCCCCGCAGCTCGACGTTGGCCAGGGCGAACTGCTCGGTGCGCAGCGTGGAGTCGTCGTAGCCGCGCACGAGATCGAGCCCACCGAGATAGAAGCGCTGCTCCGTCGGCGCGGTCGACGAGAGCCCGCCCTGTGCGCGTACGGCGAGGTTGAACCGCTCGCCCAGCATGACGAAGCCCAGCGCCTCGACCCACGACTGCACGTACAGCGGCGCGCGCAGGTCGTTCGTGACGCCGACGCTCGTCTTCACCTCGACCGAGGCGCCCGACTCGCGCAGCCGAACCGTGTCGACGCGCCCGACCCGAATCGACGCGTGCGTGGTGAGGCCCTGCAGGTCGGTGGGAATCACCGGCGTGCCCATGAGCGGCGCCGAGTACTCGTCACGGTACGCCTCGACGCGCAGCCCCAGCAGCATCACGTCTTCGACCTCGTGCAGCACGTCGATGAGCCCCTGCAGGCGGCGGCGTGTGTACTCGGGGCGCGGGCGAAACAGCCACTCCACCTGCGCGAGGCCGATGAGGCGTTTGCCGAACAACCGTGGGTCGCGGAACCAGAGCTGCCCGCCGTTGAACGCGAGGAAGCGCTCGTACCGAACGCCCCACTCGAGGAACCGCCCGAGGAAGTTGTTGTCGTTCGCGCCGACGCGCACCCACGCCGCGCCGCCTCCGATGCCGAAGCTGAAGAGCGGGTTGAGCGAGAAGCGCTCCTCGAGCTCGACGACGGCGACGAGGCCTTCGGGGCGGCGCTCGAGGTGGCCGTCGACGCGAGAGAAGAGCCCGCAGTTCCACAAGCGCGTGAGCCCGAGCTGCCAGACCTGGGGCGTGAGCTCTCCGGGGAGCTCGAGCTGCAGCTCGCGGTGAATCACCGATGGGTGCGTGAACGAAGCGCCCACCAGCTCCACGCGCTCGACCCGCTGCGGCAGCGCTTCGAGGGCCACCACCTCGGACGAGACGCCTGCGTCGACACCTGCATCGGCGGAGGCGACGAGTGACGCGAGCAGCGCGGGGAGCAGCACAGGCACGCTGTTAGCTTGCCGTGGTGCAGGTCGCCACGTTGCACCCGTTTCGTGCGTTCAGGGCACCGGCATGAACGCGACGCCGCGGAAGGTCGTGTTGGCGGGCGCGGTGGCGATCGACGTGAGCGCGCGGCCGAGTGAGAACCGATTGACGTCTCGCACCAGGAAGATGTCGGTCGAGTTGGTGGCGAGGCAGACGACGTCACGGCCGTCTTCGGCGCAGGCGAGGTGCCGCACCGTGCCGCTCCAGTAGTCGTCCTCCTGCCAGGTGCCCGCTTTGAACGCACGAATGAGCCCAGCCGTGTCGTCGGCGAAGTACCCGAGATCGAGCCCGGGCTCGGTGGGGTCATCTTCGAACAAGGCAAAGCCATAAGGCGTCGCGAGGTTCGCGCCGATGTAGACGCTGGTGGTCGTCGTCGGAGCACCCGCGCCCATCAACCCGACGCGGTGCACGCCGGGGTTCGTCGAGCCGGTCGAGAGCCACAGGTTGTTGCCGAAGAAGCCAAGGCCCCGCACGTTCGTCGGCGCCGAGACGACGGCCGTGGGCGTGGCGGTGGAACCGGCCGAGGTGAGGAGCACCCCGTCGCTCGAGCCAGCGGCCCAGATCTGGCTGCCGTCGTTCACGGCCGAGCGAATGCTGTTTGCGCTGAAGGCAGTGCCGAGCGTCGTCGACGTGTCCACCGTCATGCTCGTGAAGTCACCTGCGCGAACGAGCGCGACCACTCGAGGCGTCGTGGTGGTCGCGACGCTCGCGGTGCCGGGAGTCGACGTGTAGCCTCCGAGCGCGAGGCTGCGGCGATCGACCGAGCGGGTCAGCGCGCCCTCTGCGATGGCGTTCCCCGAGAGGGTGAGCGGCTGGTTCATGCCCGACGGCGCGATGGGGAGGGGCAGCGTGCTGATGACTGCTCCGGTCGCGAGGCTTCGCCGCTGGAGGAAGACCGGCGCCGCCGAGCCCGAGAGCGTGCCTGCGCCATCTCCCACGAGCACGACGACGAACTCGGTGCCCAGCCCCGTGCCGCCCGCAGCGCCACCGCCAGTGGCTGTTCCACCAGCGCTCGCCGTTCCACCGGCGCTCGCCGTTCCACCCGCGCTCGCCGTTCCACCTGCGCTCGCCGTTCCACCCGCGCTCGCCGTTCCACCCGCGCTCGCCGTTCCACCTGCGCTCGCCGTTCCACCCGCTGCGCTTCCGCCTGCGCCAGGTGCTGCTGCTGCGCCTGCCGCTCCGCCTGCGGTTGCAGCGCCGCCCGCGGTCGTTCCATCGGCGTTCGCCATTCCACCTGCGGCGCCACCGGCAGAGGGGCCGGGCTTCGTTGGCGTACCGCAGCAGGCGAACACCACGAGGCAGACGAGAGGGACGAGGCGGTTCATGAGAGCTCCAGAGCGGCGGGGAGGGCGGGTTAGCGAACGTTCGGCGACTCCGTCAATCGCAGCGCTCGGTTGGCATCTTTGTCACAGTGCGAACGTGTTCACGCCGCTGCACCAGAGCCCACTCTTCACGCGACAGCACGAGGTCTACGAGGGGCTGGGAATGCGCGCGTGGAGCGAGGGAATCGTGCCGTGGCGCGCGACGACGTGCCCGCTGCTGGCCGACGTCGAGGCCGAGCTCATCGCCGCCTTCGCGGAGGATGTCGGCGAACCGGTCACCGTCATCGACGTGGGTGCCGGCACCGGCAGGCTCGGCTTTCACCTGGTGCCAAAGCTCGAAGCGCGCGCCCTGAAGGCGACGGTGGTGCTCGCAGACATCGCGCCGTCGAACGTACGCGCGTTGTCGGAGCAGCCGCAGCTCGCCGCGCTCGCAGCGACAGGGCGGCTCACATTCGAGGTCCTCGATGCGCTCCACCCGACGCCACGCCGGGGAGCGACGGTGCTGCTGGCGCACTACCTCTTCGATTCGCTGCCCCACCGCGCCTTCCGGGTGACGTCGTCGGGCGAGGTGCTCGAGGGG
>JAEUJR010000368.1 GCA_016793585.1 Archangium sp. | reverse complement strand
CTCTTCGATGGGCAGCTCGTCGACCTGCGCGACGCCCGCGAGCTTGAGCCTGCCTTCGACCTGCTCGAGGACGGTAGTGGCCGGGTGAAGCCGAGCCGCGGTCTTTCGGCGAAGCCAGAGGCCCACGATCAGCAGCGCCAGCCCGAACAGCCCGACTCCGACGCGCAGGCCCCCGGTGCGATCGGCGGTGGGCGCCTTCACCCGCTCATCCGACGCGGGGGCCGGTGGCCGCACGAGCGATCGTGCGAACGAGAGCTGATCTTGAAACGAGTAGTCGAGCACGCGGGAGCGCCACCACTCCTCGACCTTCTCCCACGCGCTGGCGAACGCGGCGGCCAAACGGCTCCCCGACGCCGAACGGCCCAGATCGGGCGTCGCGTCGAAGCGAACCCAGGCGCCATCGATGAAGGCCTCGACCCAGGCGTGGGCGTCGCCCGACCGAACGACGTAACGATTGCCCACCAGCTCGCCGCCGAAGAACCCGGTCACCACGCGGCTGGGAATGCCCTTCAGGCGCAGCATCACCGCCAGCGCGGTCGCGAAGTCTTCGCAGTGGCCCGCCCGGCGCACGAAGAGGAAGTCGGCCAGTGGGTCAGACACGGCGCCCGGCAGCTCGAGCGTGTAGCCGTACCGTCGCTTGAGCTGGGCCTCGAGCGTGTTGGCGATGGCCAGGGGGTCGGTGGTGCCCGCGACGATCTCTTCGGCGAGCTGCGCGATTCTGGCGTCGAGGGCCGGCGGGGTTCGTGACGCGGCGTCGCTGGGGGTCGACCGATCGAGCTGCGGCGCGAGGTCGCTGTTCGCGGTGTACGTGACGAGGTTGGCGTCGAGGGTGCCGAAGACCTGATCGTCGGGCACGTGAACAAGCGGCAGCTGCTGCGAGCCCGAGAGGTTGAGCGCCCTGGCCCGCGTGAAGGTCGTGGGCGTGTCGAGCGCCACGAGGGTGCGGCTGCCATAGGCCGAGGTGAGCTCGTACTCCTGCGTGACGTTCTTGAGCCGCCGGCCGGCGCGGCGAAGGTTGATCCACGCCTGTGGTGCTCCCGGTGTGCCGGTCGACTTCCACTCGAGGCCGTCGAAGGCGTCGAAGTGCCGCCCGACGAAGTAGCCGTTGAGCTGCTCCACCCCGGGCTCTGGTGCGAGGGCGACGCGAAACGCGACCCGCGCGCTGGTCTTGATGTCGCCGCCACCGCCGAGCTTCACCGTGTCTGACATGCCCGTCACGCCACCCAGGCCCGGGGCGCTGCGACGGTTCGCGAGGTTCCACGACAGGCGGGGGAACAACACGAAAAAGACGAGGCCCATCAGCAGCGTGGCCACCGCCCCCGAGAACAGCTGCCTCGAGATCGCGCGGCGCTCGGGCGCCTCGAGCTGGGCGTCGTCTCGTGCGAGCACCAGCCACGCCATCGACCACGACGCGGCGAAGAAGAACGCCACCAGCAGGAACGCGAACAGCGCTTCGCCCGTGAGCGCCGCGCCACCCGCGACGAGCAGCAGCCCCGACAGCAACACCTGCCGTGAGGCCTGCGGCGTCGGCTCGGCCAGCATGCGATGGCAGGTGACGAGCGTCGCGAACGACACCGCGGCGACGACGAGGTCGAGCAGCGAGAACCACACCGAACCGAAGAGCATCACCGCGAGCAGGAGCAGCACGATGACGCTCGCGACGCGGCGGCCGGCGAGCGGGCGGTACCCCAGCAGCGAGACGACGAAGACGACGGGGAAGATGACGAGAATGGGCAGCGGCAGCACGCCCGAGACCGCGACCGCGCCGAACGCCGAGAGCGCCGCCACGTCACGCGACAAGACGCCGGGCGCGCGGCTCATTCGTCGTCTCCATAGCCGGCCATCGCGAGGGCCGAGAGAATGCGCTTCTCGTGGGGAGCCCCGCTGCCGGGCCGCAGGTGCCGCCGGCCCACGTCGAGGCCCACGTCGTAGCCACGCGAGAGCAGCAGCGACGTCTGCCCGGCGATCTCTTCGCAGACCCGATCGAGCTCGTCAGAGGCGAGCGCGGTGTTCACGGCGAGCGTCACCTGCTTGCGCTCTTCGCGTTCGCGCTCGACGGCGATCAGCTTTCCGGCGGTCGCGCTCTTTCTCCAGTGAATGCGGCGGGCGTCTTCGCCGGGGCCGAGCTCACGCAGATCGGCGAGATCGGCGGTGCCGTCACGGTGCTTCGAGCCACCCGTGTCTCCCCGCAGGGGCGTGTCGGAGCGGGGCGGTGGTTCACACGCGAAGCCACGGCGCGGGTAGACGATCAAGCTGTCGCTCACCTTGAGCGTGCGGATCTTCTCGAAGATGCCGAAGGGGAACGTGGTGCTGACCTCGATCGCCTGCAGCGCCCACGGCCCGCGCCGCGGCGCCGTCGCCAGCCCGCGCACGACGATCGGCGTTCCACCCACGACCACCGGCGCCCAGGCGCCCTGCGACTCGACCGACCCCGACTCCTTGATCGTCAGCGCAAACGCCTGCCCCTTCTTGCGGCGGAGCTCGTACCGGATGGTGAACGGCTCGTGCGCGAAGGCGCCATCGGGCAGCAGCCGACGAACCTCGAGATCCCAGATGATGCGCTCGGAGAGAATGCCCGAGACGATGATGGTCGCGAGCAGCAGCCCGAGCACCAGGTAGAGCAGGTTGTTGCCGGTGTTCAGCGCGCCCAGCCCGATGCCGACCGTGATCAGCAGATACACCCGGCCGATCGCCGTGATGCGGAGCAGCCGGCCTGGATTCAACGCGCGGCGGAGTCGCTCCAGCATGCACTCACCTCGGTGACGGCACCCGGCGGGCCAGCTCGTCGATCAAGTGCCCGGCCTCTTCACGGCTGAAGGCGCCCTGCAACGAGGTCTTGAGCACGAGCCGATGCGAGAGGGTGGGGCGCAGCACGGCCCGAACGTCACCCGGCGTGACGAAGGTGCGCTCGTCCCACAGGGCCCAGGCGCGCGCGGCAGAGACGAGGGCGAGCACCGCGCGCGTCGACACGCCACGCTCGATCTCGGAGTGACTGCGCGTCTCTGTCGCCAGCCGCACCGCGTAGTCGGCGACCTCCTTCGCGATCGTCACCTGATCGGCAGCGGCCTGAATCGCGACGAGATCGGCCGAGGTCGCCACGGCGCCCAGCGAATGGAGCGGATCGCCGCGGCGATTCACCAGCAGCTCGGCCTCGACCGCCGGGTCGAGGTGCCCGAGCGAGATGCGCATGAGGAAGCGGTCGAGCTGCGAGTCGGGCAGCGGGT
Organism: Archangium sp.; assembly: GCA_016793585.1. Next base: position 2,539 of record JAEUJR010000368.1, on the reverse strand, counting down.
AGGTGCCAGACAGATCGAGCGGGTTCTGGGTCGCCACCACCACGAAGGGCGCCGGGAGCGGGCGCGTCACGCCGTCGAGGCTGACCTGGCCCTGCGCCATGGCCTCGAGCAACGCCGACTGGGTTCGCGGTGGCGCGCGGTTGAGCTCGTCGGCCAGCAACAGCTGATTGAAGATCGGCCCGGCGCGAAACTCGAACGCGCCCTGCTGCTGCAGAAAGATCTGCGCTCCCAGAATGTCGCTCGGCAGCAGATCGGCGGTGAACTGCACGCGCGCGAACGACAGCGCGAAGGAGCGGGCCAGGCCTTCGGCGAGCGTCGTCTTGCCGACGCCGGGCACGTCTTCGAGCAACAGGTGCCCACGCGCCGCGAGGCAGGTGAGGGCGAGCTTCGTCTGTTCGGGTTTTCCCAGCACCACCTGACCGAGGTGGGCGTGGAGCTTCTTCAAGAGGTCCGTGGCGTTCACTGGGCGGCGCCGTGAGAAAGGCGTTGCGTGACTGTAGCCAACGCGATGGTGTGGCCGCTCGGAAATCGTCGCTCGATGGGCCGCGTTCGCAGACTACCTCCCGACCTGATCAACCAGATCGCCGCCGGCGAGGTCGTCGAGCGCCCGGCGTCGGTCGTGAAGGAGCTGGCCGAGAACTCCGTCGACGCAGGCTCGACGCGCGTGACCGTTCGGCTGGTGCGCGGAGGGTGTGGCGGCATCACGATCATCGACGACGGGCACGGCATGTCTCGCGAAGACGCGCTCACGAGCATGGAGCGCCACGCGACCAGCAAGCTCGAAGATCGGGAGGGGCTGTTTCACATTCTCACCAAGGGCTTTCGCGGCGAGGCGTTGCCGGCGATCGCCTCGGTGAGCCGCTTCACGCTGGTGACGAGCGAGCCCGAGGCGCTCTCGGGCACGAAGATCGTCGTCGAGGGCGGTGGCGAGCCGGTGATCACCGACGCTCCCGCCGTCGGAGGCTCGCGCATCGACGTGGAGGACCTGTTCTTCAACGTGCCGGCGCGCCGCAAGTTCCTCAAGCGCGAGCAGACCGAGCTGCTGCACTGCGAAGACGCGGTGACCCGGCTCGCGCTCGCGCACCCCGAGGTCGGCTTCACGCTGGAGCACGAGGGCAAGGAGATCTGGTCGAGCCCGCCGAGCGCCTCGGAGCCGATTCAGCGCGCGGCCGCGGTGCTGGGCAGTGAAGCGGCGCCGCACCTGCTCACGATCGAGGAGCGGCGGCTCGGTCTCACGGTCACCGGCTTCATCGCCGCGCCCGAGTTCACGTTGTCGAACGCGCGCGGGCTGATGACCTTCGTGAACCATCGGTACATTCGTGATCGCGGGCTCACGGCGGCGATTCAGCGCGCGTACCAGGACTCGTTGCCGCCCGGGCGTCAGCCGGTGGCGCTCGTGTTCATCGAGATCGACCCGCGCGCCGTCGACGTGAACGTGCACCCGCAGAAGCTCGAGGTGCGCTTCGCCGACCCGCGCTCGGTGGCCGAGGCCGTCGGAGCGGCCGTCTCGAGAGCGTTGAAGGCGGCGCCGTGGCGGCAGGGTGACGACCGACCGCTCGATGCCCCACAGGTTCAGGCGCAGTACGCGCAAGCGATCGAACGTTTCCTCGCGCGAGCGCACCCCGCGCCTGCGTTCCTGGAGCCGGCGACGCCACTTCAGCTCGATCAGTCGCTCGGCCGCCCCTCGTTCGGCACGGCGCTGCCAACGCTCGATTCGGGCCCGCCACGCGGCTACTTCGAGAGCCTGACGTTCCTCTCGGTGCTGGCGAAGCGGTTCTGGCTCACCGAGACGCCAGCCGGTTCGCTCGTCATCATCGACCCGCGCGCGGTCGAAGAGCGCATCGTGTGGTCGGCGCTCGCGACGCGGTTCCAGAAGGGCACGCTCTCGACCGCGCCGCGTACGCTCTTCTCGGCGCGGCTCGAGCTGCAGCCGACGGAACGAACGCGGGTGCTCGACGCGGCGGCTGGGCTGCTCGAGATCGGCGTCGAGGTCGAAGACTTCGGCAAGGGCTCGGTGTCGCTGCTGAAGGTGCCCGCCGAGCTGGAGGCGATCGACCCGGCGTCGTGGCTGGTCGAGACGGCCTCGGCCAGTGACTCGTCGGCGCGGCTCGCGGTGATGGCGCGGCGGGCAGGGCTTGCGGCCTCGATTCTGGTGACGCACGAGCAGGCGCGCTCGCGACTGGCGGCGCTCGATGGGGTCGAGTCTCAGATTCACGCTCGTGGCGCGCGGGTGATCGTTCGTGATCTGCCGTTGCTCGAGCTCGGTGGCTGAGCGCCGCCGAAAAATTGCCAGCCCGATCGCCGCTGCTACCGTTCGCTGCACACCTGTAGCGCGAAGGGAGCGACCAGATGAAAGGTGTCATCACCGGCCGCGAAGTGGCGTCTCACTTCCGGCTCATCTGGCGAGAGTTTGGCTTCAGGTGCCTGCTTCGTTGCGTGCACGCCTGCCTGGCGAGACGGCGCCGCACCTTCCTCGAGATCGCCTGGGAGTCCCGTCACTCATGAACCTGTCAGACACGATGATGGTCGCAGCTCCCGC
>JAEUJR010000354.1 GCA_016793585.1 Archangium sp. | reverse complement strand
ACCGGCGCTTGCGGCTCGCGCACCGCGGGACGAACGAGCACTTCGTCGGGGGTCGCGCCGGGCTCCACCGACCAGGCGACGCCGTCGAGCACCACGATGCCTCGCAGCCCATCGCAGGTGCTGAGCGCGGCCCACGAGTTCTGCGTCGGCGCGCCGGAGCGCGGTCGCACCTCACCGTCGTAGAAACAGTCAGTGCGCACCGCGCGCTCGGTCACCTGTTCGCCGTCGACCACCAGCACCTTGAAGTCGGGGCTGACGAGCTCGGTCTTGCGGGTGAGGTCGAGCGACACCGCCGTGCCACCGACGTCGAGCTCGAGCAGCAGCCGCGTCGTGCCGAGGCTCGTGAGCGGTGCTGGCGGCGTCAGCGGCTCGAGGTGCGATGGGCTACAGGCAGCGACGACGAGGCAGAACGCGACGGCACGAGCGGAACGCATGAACCGACGAGTGTAGCGGGACTCCATCTCGTCGAGTGTCCCTTGCGCCCATTTCGTTACCCCTCGAGCACGGCACGCAGCGCGCGCGCGTTGGTCGCGTCATCGAGCAGGCCGTCGTCGAGCAGCTCACGCAGCAGCGGGCGGGGCAGCGCCCACAGCTGCAGCATGTCTTCCCACTCACCGAGCACCACGAGCAGCTTCACGTCGCGCAGGTCGCGGTACAGGTCGTTGAGGTTGTGCACCAGGCCGGCCACGTCTTCGACGTCCCACTTCTCGGTCACCACACGCGGCCCCTCGTCTTCACGCAGCACGTCGGGCGGCAGCTCGAAGCGCACCTCGAGCTGCATCGGCGCCTTGCCGCGAACGTCGATGACGCGCAGCTTCGTGGCGAGCCCACCCTTGAGGTGCGCGAGGGCCCCGATGGCCTCGTCGGGCGTCACCTGCCACGAGACCGAGAGCCCACCGACGAGCCGCCCCGCGTGACAGAGCTTGAGCAGGGAGCTCTGCCGCCCTTTGCCCTGCAACAGCTTCAGTGCCTTGAGGCGTTGGGTGAGCGTCACGACGCCGCCCTGCTACGCGAGTGCGCGTCAATGCACCACGGTGCCGTCAGCGAACGAGACCTCGGTGCGGTTGTTGAGCCAGACGGGAATGCCCACCGCCGTGAGCACACCGCCGACGAGCGCGGTGACGATGCCGCCGGCGACGAAGCCACCTCCGAAGGACGACGACGAGCCACCACCGACGAGCGCGAACGTCGCGCCCAGACCGATGGCGGTGAGGCCGGTGATGAAGCTCATGAGCCCGAGGAAGTGCCCACCCGCGTTGCCAGCCTTCACCTGCAGGTTCACCTGACCGGCCTTGTTCGCGTGGTCGGCGAGAATGAGCTCGTTCGTCATGGTGACGCCAGAGCCGCCGATGAAGAAGCGGTCGTCGCTGCGGTTGATGACGGTGTCGCACGGCGCGCGGCACTCGTCGGCGAACGAGGTGATGGCGACGGTGGCAGTGCCGCGGCCGGTGTACGCCGAGCCGTAGCTGGTGCCGGCGTAGCGCAGCAGCCGCACGTCGCGCGAGTCGGAGTCGATGTGCACGAGCGCCGCGTCTTTCGGCATCGGGGGCGGGCCGGCTTCACCCGTCATCACCAGCGGCGCCTTGCGCTCGAGCTGTGGCTCGATGGTGAGCGCCATGACGAGGGCGAGCTTCTTGTCGAGCGCGCGGCAGTCGGCGTCGTCGGCGGTGAGCTCTCGCGTGCCCAGCACTTCTCCAGCGGCAGACACGAGCGTGAGCCTCGCCTTCCACCGCGGCGAGGTCCCCTCCTGCAGCCGGCCCTCGACGCGAAATTGCGGGTCCTTCGCGAAGATGGAGCGGCCGAGTTTCTCCTCGACGGCCTGCGCGAGGTCGCCGGGCCCGATGCACCCCTCGGGCGCCTTCCAGGTGAGGCCCCAGCGCGCGTCGGTGGCGGCGGCAGCGGTCGAGGTGATGACCAACGAAATGAGGGTGACGAGACGGAACATGAAGAACTCCAGGAAGAGGTGACTCCCTCTGAGTGGGAGACGTGGGCTGCTTTTTTGAGAGGATTTTCAGCGCGGCGTTCACTCGCAGGCGCCGGCGCCGCCGAAGCCCGTCAGCGGCTGACACGCCTGCCCGGTTGGACACGTCGGCAACGCGGGGTCGCAGAGTTGATGGCAGGTGGTGGGCGCCATCGCGAGGCCGACACACGTGGCTCCGGTGATGCAGTCGTTCACGTACGTGCAGCTCGCGCCGGCCGTGCGCGAACCCGCGTACGCGCACACCGCGCCCTGTTGGCTCGCGAAGCAGCCATTCACACAGTCCTGCTTCAACAGGTCGCACGTCGCGCCGTTGGCCTTGAGGCACACCCGCGCGCCGTCGCTACGTTGGGAGCAGGTCTCCTGAGCGCCGCAGCTCGTCGAGGTACAAAGCTGTGCGCAGAAGCCAATGCTGCCACCGGGCGCGTGCTCGCAGCGTGTACCAGCCTGACAATCTCCGTTCGTCGCGCACAACGAACCCGCGGGGCCGAAGCCGGGCCGCTCGCAGACGCCGTTCCAGGACTCGTCGCTGGGGTAGCAGGTGAGCGACGGGTCGGCGCAGGTGCCCGACGAGAGACACTCGGCGGCGCAGTGCTGGCCGTCACCGACGAAGCCGGTGTTGCAGGTGCACGAGACGTCGGTCGCCGAGCGCATCGAGCAGGTCGCCGAGGCGTGACAGCCGCCGTTGCCCGAGAGGCAGCGGTTGATGACGCACTGGCCCGCCACGCGCACGAAGCCGTTGAGGCACTGACAGGAAGCGCCGGGGGACTCGTTGCGGCACTGCTCGTTCGGGCCACACGTCAGGCCGCGGGTGCACTCGTCGACGTCGACGCAGCCGAGCGTGGGGTGGCCTTCGGAGCCAGCCGGGCACCTGCAGCTCGACGTCTGGGCCGTGCAGACCGCGCCACAGGCTCGCGCGCTGCCGCT
>JAEUJR010000250.1 GCA_016793585.1 Archangium sp. | reverse complement strand
GAGCCCGTACTGCTCGTTCTTCACGCGGTCTTCGTAGAAGTCCTGCTCCCAGGGCTCGAGCGTCTTCGCGCCGGGCACGTCCTTCTGTTTGCGGGCGAGCAGCACGGCCATGTCGGCCTTCGCGCGTGACTCGGTGGCGGCTCGGCCCTTCTCGATGAACTCGGCGGCGGCCTTGCCCGACTTCGCCATCTTCGTCTCGAGCGCGTAGTCGGCCCACGAGGCGTAGCCGAGCAGCGTGGCCAGCTCGTGGCGCTTGGCGAGCAGCGTCTTCAAGACCTCGACGTTCGGCGGGAAGGCGCGGTTGCGGTAGGCGCGCCAGAGCTCCTCGCGCAGCTTCACGTTCTTCGCGTACACCATCACCGGCACGTAGTCGGGCGGGTTGGTGGTGACGCTGACGAGGCCGTCGGCGCCGGGCGGGTGGCCGTCGAGCCAGTCTTTCGGCAGGCCCGCGAGGTCGGCCGGCTTCGCCTTCACCGTGCGCACGTCGTCGCGAATGTTGCGGCCGAACGACTGGCCCAGCTTCACCAGCTCTTCGTTGAGCGACTTCACCTTCAAGCGGGTCGCGTCGTCGCGGTCGACACCGGCGCGCCGGAACTCGCGCAGCGTCTTGAAGAGCCAGAAGTTGGTGACGGCGTCGAAGGCCTTGCCGTCGACGGTCGAGAGCGCGGCGTACAACGCCTTGTCCTGCGCGAGGTCGACGTTGAGGGCCTCGATGCGCTGCTCGCACGCCTCGGCGGCTTCACGGAACTTCGTGTCGGGGTGCACCTCGCGCGCGAGCCCGCTGCGGGCGCCGGCGTTCGAGAGCGCCGTCATCGCCTCGTCGTAGAGGTGCAGCTTCTGCTCGTCGGCGCCGGCCCCGAGCGCCTCGAGCTTCGCGATGTTCGACTTCGCCTTCGCCAGCGCGTCGTCGCACATGGCGGTGAACTCGGCGGGCGTACTGGAGAGCAGCGTCGCGGCCTTGGGCAACGAGGCCACGCTCGGTGCAGGAGCGACGGGCATGGGGTCGGTCTTTCTGGCGGGGGACGAGCTGGTGCACGACGTGGCGAGCACCAGGGCAGCGAGCGCGCGGCGAATCACTTCTTCTTCCCGGTCGGCTTCTTCTTCGCGGCCGGCTTCTTCGCCGGCTTCTTCTTCGGCGCGGGCTTCTTCGCGGCCTTCTTCGGTGCAGGCTTCTTCGCCTTGGCCGCCGGCTTCTTCGTCTTCTTCGCGGTGGCCTTCTTCGCGGGCTTCTTCGGCGCGGGCTGGTCGGTGGCGAGGCCGTCGCGCGCGAGCATGGCGGCGCGCATCGTGTAGTCGAGCCGCAGCTCACCCGACTTCACCAGGCCCGAGAGCACGGTGGGAATCGCGGCGGTCGCGATGGCGGCGTTGCCGGTGCCGGTGACGAGCGTGGCGTCGAGCAGCGCCTGCAGGCTCTTTCGGGCGGCTGCAGGTGCGGCGTCGATGGCGGCGCGCACGGCGTGGAACTGCGCGATGAGCGCGGCGCCCGAGCGGCGGCGAATCTCGGCGACGCCGGCCTGCGAGAAGCCTCCGTCGTCGTCGGTGAGGTCCTCGAGCTCTTCGAGGAGCGGCCCCGTCCACGCGGTGGGCGCGGCCGGGTTGGCGCGGGTGGCGATGCGACCCATCGCGAGGTGGAGCGTCGAGGCCGATTCGAGCTCGGCGCGGAGCCGCTGCAGCGTCTGCGTGTGCATGCGCCGCGTTGTGCCAGCGTCGCGGCGTCACGTCACCCGGGAAAAGTGGACCTGATCAGCCGCCGCAGCCTTTGCGCTGGACTGAAGGCTTGACGACTCAAGCGGCCTGCTGCTTCGCACCCCGGCAGGCGGCGATGACCGACGCGAGCGCCCCGAGCGGCAACACCTGCTGCGCCGCGCCCAGCTTGATGGCCTCGGCCGGCATGCCGAACACGATGCTCGTCGCCTCGTCCTGGGCCACCGTCATGGCGCCCGACTGCCGCAGGGCCAACAGCCCGCGCGCGCCGTCGTCGCCCATGCCCGTCATCAGCATCGCCAGCGTGCGCGACCCGACCAGCTTCGCCACCGACATGAACAGCACGTCGACGCTGGGCTTGTGCCGGTTCACGTGCGGCGCGTCGAACACGCGCGTCGTCAGCGCTCCGCCCTCCGACACGAGGCTCAGGTGACGCCCACCCGGCGCGATGTAGACGTGGCCGCGCTCGAGCACCTCGCCGCCCTTCGCTTCGTGCACCCGCACCTTCGTGAGGCTGTCGAGCCGCTGCGCGAAGGCGAGCGTGAACTTCTCGGGCATGTGCTGCACGAGCACGATGGGCGGCACGTCGGCGGGCAGCGCGACCAGCACCTGCTCGAGGGCGATGGTGCCTCCCGTCGAAGCGCCGAGGGCCACCAGCGAGACGTCGGGCATCGACGGCGCCGCCACGGTGGCGACGTTGGCAGGCTTCACGCCGAGCGCGCTCAACCGGCTCGCGGCCGCCTCACGCACCATCGTCACCAGCGCCTGCTGCACCTCGGGCGCTCCTTGCGACGCCTTGAGCTGATTCTTGGGGAAGACCGAGACCGCCCCAGAGGCCAGGGCGCGCACCGACGCCTCGGCGCCCTTCTCGGTCAACGTCGAGCACACGACGATGGGCGTGGGCCGCTCGGCCATCACCTTCTTCAGAAACGTCATGCCGTCCATTCGCGGCATCTCGAGGTCGAGCACGATGACGTCGGGCCAGCGGCGCTTCATCTTCTCGAGCGCGAAGAGCGGGTCGAGCGCGGTGTCGACACTGAAGTCGTGCGCGCTGGCGAAGGCAGCCGTCAACATCTGCCGCATCAACGCCGAGTCATCGATGATGAGCACGGAGGTCATGGTGAAGGCTCGTAACGAAAGACGGCGACGGCGATGGACTTGAGCTCGGGGGTGACGTCGCGCACCTGCTCGGCGTGCCCCGGCAACAGCAGGCCGCGCGGCTTGAGGTGCTCGAGCACGGCCTTCACCACCTGCCGGCGCCGCACGTCGCTGAAGTAGATGAGCACGTTGCGAAGGAAGACGACGTCGAAGCGGCCGAGCGAGGCTGGCAGCTCGAAGAGGTTGGCCACCTCGAAGCGCATGCGCGCGGCGAGCGCCGGCCGCAACCGGAACGTGCCCTCGGCCTCGTGGGTGCCGCGCAGACAGTGACGGCGCAGGCGCTCGGGTGAGAGCTGCGAGGCGCGCTCGATGGGGAAGAGGCCCTGCTGCGCGCGGCGAATCGTCTCGGGCGCGATGTCGGTGCCTACCACCTCGAAGTTCAGCGACGGGTCGACCTCGGCGAGCGTCATGGCGATGCTCGCGGCCTCTTCACCCGTCGAGCAGGCGGCGCTCCACACGCGCAGCGGCCTGGCGTGCTGGCTCGCGAACTGACGCAGCACCTCGAAGTGCGACGGCTCGCGGAAGAACGACGTCTCGTGGGTGGTGAGCACGTCGACGATGGCGGCCTGCTCGGCGGCGCCGGCGCCAGAGCGCGCGAAGCCCACGTACGTCGACAGGCTGGTGTGGCCCAGCGTTCGCGCCCGTGAGAGCAACCGCCCGCGCACGAGCGCCTCTTTGTCACCCTTGAGCGCGATGCCCGTGCGGTTCTCGAAGAACGAGCTCAGCCACTGAAAGTCGTCGGCCGACAGCGTCTCGTCGACCTCGAGTGCGCTCAGCATGTGGCCTCCTTCGCGCGTGCACGCGGCGCGGCCACCTTTCGAACGAGCTGACCGACGTCGAGGATGAAGCCGACGTCTCCGGTGCCGAGAATGGTGGCGCCGCCGACGCCCTCCATGTGCTGAAAGAGGGGGCCCATCGGCTTGATGACGGTCTGCACCGCGCCGTGCAGCGCGTCGACGACGAGGCCCACGCGTTTGTCGGCGTGCTCCACCACCACCACGCTCTCTTTCGGTGGCCGCTCTCCCGGCAGCGCGAAGACCTCACGCAGCCGAACGAAGGGCACCACCTGGCCGCGAATCGACAACCGGTGGTGGGGCTCGCTCTCGACGACGGTCGAGAAATCGAGACATTCGTGTATCGATTTGAGGGGAACAATCCACCGGCCGGCGCCGACCGAAACGCCAAACCCGTCGATGATGGCGAGGGTGAGCGGCAGCCGGAGCCGCAAGCGCGTACCCTTCCCATCCTCCGACGAGAGCTCCACCGTGCCGCGCAGGCCCTCGATGGTGCGTTTGACGACGTCCATGCCCACGCCGCGGCCCGAGAGCTCGCTCACCTGGTCGGCCGAGCTGAAGCCGGGCAGGAAGATGAGCTCGTCGATGTCTTCGGTGGCCAGCTTCGCGCCCGCGGGCACCAGGCCCTTCTCGATGGCCTTGGCGAGAATGCGGGGCCGGTTGAGCCCGCGCCCGTCGTCGGAGACGTCGATGACGACGCTGCCACCTTCGTGCATCGCCGAGATGCGCAGCGTGCCCGTCGGGGGCTTCCCCGCGGCGGTGCGCTCGGCTTCGGTCTCGAGCCCGTGGTCGAGCGAGTTGCGCACGATGTGCGTGAGCGGGTCGACGAGGCGGTCGACGAGCGACTTGTCCAACTCGGTGTCGGCGCCGGCGAGCTCGAGCTGAATCGACTTGCCGAGCTGCTTCGAGAGGTCGCGCACCACGCGGTGAAAGCGGGAGAACGTCTCACCCACGGGCACCATGCGCAGGCCGAGCGCGGTGTCACGAATGCTGCCGACGAGCTGGTTGAGGGTGGCGAGCGACTCCGCGGCGGCGCTGTCTTTGTTGCGCGACGCGACGGCCTGGTTGGCAGCCGCCGCGATGACCAGCTCGCCGACGAGGTCGATGAGCTCGTCGAGGCGGTCGGCGGGCACCTTCACCAGGCGCGTCTCGGCGGCGCGCGGCGTGGCGCTCTCGAGCGACGGCGGCGCGGGCGGCGGAGGCGGGGGTGGTGGCGCGGCTTCGACGACCTCGGTCACCACCACCTGCGTGCTGTCGAGAATGAACTCGAACGTCGACTGCACCGTCTCGGCCGAGACGGGCGTGACGAGCGTGGCGTCGACCCGCAGGTAGCAGCACGTCGGGTCGAAGGCGTCGCCTTCAGGCAGCTCGGGGAACGTCGCCTCGCAGTCCGAGAGTTCACCCAGCGTCGCCAGAAAGCCGATGAAGCCGATGGGGTCGAAGCCTTCGCGCATCACCGGCGCGCCGAAACGCACCGACACGCTGTACCGGTGCTTCGCAGGCGCCTGCTCGACGGGCGCCGAAGGAACGGCGGCTCCACCTGCGCGAGCGAGCAACACCTGCACCAGCCTCTGGTCGCCCTGGCGTTCGTGGCCCTGAGCCACCTCGTCGATGAGGCGCTCGAGCTCGTCGTGCGCTTCGAGCAACGCCTTCACGGTCGCGTCGTCGAGCGCCACCGTGCCTGAGCGCACCGCCTCGAGCACGGCCTCGGCCGCGTGCGCGAACTGCACGACCCCCTCGAGCGAGAACAACCCGGCGGCGCCTTTGAGCGTGTGCGCGCTGCGGAACAGCGCGTTGATGGCCTCGGCGTCGCGCGCGCCACGGTCGAGCAGCCCCTGCTGAAACACCTCGAGCAGGTCTCTGGCCTCGTCGAAGAAGATGGGCGGAATGTTCGGCGTCATGACGACACCATCGCGCCGAGGCCGATGAGTGCGAACGTGCGCTGCACCACCTTCGGAGCGCCGACGAGGGTGAGATCCTTCGCGTGGTACGTCTTGAGCCAGTGCAACAGCTGCACGCCTGCGGTGTCGATGAGCTCGAGGCCCGAGAGGTCGAAGCGCCGCACGCCGGTCGCGCACGCGCTCGCGAGCAGTGGCTTCGCCTCTTTCATCGCGCCGATGTCGAGCGTTCCGGCGAGGCGGGAGCAGGTGGCATCGATGGCGACGAGCGAGAACATGTCAGTGGCTCGTGCGTTGGCCATCGAGTGACGACAGCTCTTCGACCGACAGCACCTTCGCGACGTCGAGCACCACGAGGAACTTGTCCTTGTGCCGCGCGATGCCTGAGATGAAGGCGTCACGAATCGACGCGCCGAAGCCGGGCGGGGGCTCGATGGCCGACGGCGGCAGCTCGACGACCTCAGAGACCGCGTTCACCATCACGCCCACGAGGTGCCTGGTGTCGTCGGCGCTCACCTCGGCGATGACGACGCTCGCGCGCCTGCCTGGCGTGGTGGGCTCGCGGCCGAAGCGCACCGAGAGGTCGACCACCGGCACCACGCGGCCGCGCAGGTTGATGACGCCCTTGAGCACCGGCGGCATCATCGGCACCGTCGTCACGCCCGCGTACTCGATGATCTCCCGCACCTGCGCGATGTGCACCGCGAACGTCTCGGCGCCGAGCACGAAGAGCAGGTGCTGCGTGGTGACTTCGGCGTTCTCGTCTTCGATGGGCGTCGTGGGCGTCATGTCGGCACCTTCACGAGAAGGGAACGAAGCGGTCGTCGGCCGGGGTCGCTCGCACCGGCTTGCCGAGCGCGACGGCGTCGACGACCGAGCCCGGCTGCCGGGTGGGCGCTTTGGCGCCGTTCGAGAAGAAGCCGATGACGGCCTCGAGGCGCGACGTCGCAGCCGCCATCTTCTCGCTCGTCGCCGAGAGCTCTTCGCTGGCGGCGGCGTTCTGCTGCGTCGTCTTGTTCATCTGGTTCATCGCGGCGTTGATTTGCCCGACGCCGGTCGACTGCTCCTGCGAGGCGGCGGCAATCTCCTGCACGAGCTCGCTCGTCTGCGTGATGGCCGGCACCACCTCGCCGATGAGGCTGCCCGCGCGCTCGGCGTCTTTCACGCTGCCGCCCGCGAGCGTTCCAATCTCCTGCGCGGCGACCTGACTGCGCTCGGCCAGCTTGCGCACCTCGGCGGCGACGACGGCGAAGCCCTTGCCGTGGGCCCCGGCGCGGGCGGCCTCGATGGCGGCGTTCAGCGCGAGCATGTTCGTCTGGTACGCGATGTCGTCGATGATGCCGATGCGCACGGCGATCTGCTTCATCGCCTCGACCGTCTGGCGCACGGCCGAGCCACCTTCACTCGCTTCCCGCGCGGCCTTCTCGGCGCGCCCGCTGGTGAGCTTCGCGCTCTCGGCGTTCTGCGTGATGCTGGCGGCCATCTGCGAGACGCTCGAGCTCGTCTCTTCGACGCTCGAGGCCTGCTCGGTGGCGGCCGACGCGAGTGACTGACTGGTGGCGCGCACCTGCTCGGCTGCAGCGGCCAGCTGCGCCGCGGTGGCGACGACCTCGCTGATGGTGGTCTGCAGCTTCTCGCTCGTGCTGTTGACGGCGACGCGCAGGGTCTCGAGCTGCCCGCGGTACGGCGTCTCGACGCGGCGGGTGAGGTCGCCCTGGCCCATCGCACCCAGCACCGTCATCGTCGCGTTCACTGGCCCGATGATGGAGTCGAGCGTGGCGTTGACGCCCTCGACGATGCGCTTGAAGTCGCCCTGGTGACGGGAGCCGTCGGCGCGCACCTCGAGCCGGCCAGCGACACCTGCGTCGGCCAGCATCGCAGCATCGGTGACGAGCGCCTTCACCGAGGCGGTGGCGGTGTTGAGGTTCTGCTTGAGGCGATTGAAGTCACCACGCCACTCGTCGGTGATGGGCTCGGGCAGCCGGCCCGCGGCGATCTGCTCGACGTTCGCGGCGGCGGCGGTGAGCGGCCGAATGACGGAGTCGAGCGTGGAGTTCACGCCCTCGATGATTCGCCGGTACTCGCCCTGGTGCTTCGTCGGGTCGGCGCGCACCGAGAGCTGCCCCTCGACCGAGGCGCGAGAGAGCTGCCGTGCGTCTGACATCATCGCCTTCAGCGACGACTGCACCGAGGCGAGGCGGTCGATGAGAACGCCCACCTCGTCGTCGTGCTGCACCGCGAAGGTGGTGCCGAGGTCACCGGCGGCGATGCGATTGGCAGCGTCGGTCGCGGTGTGGAGCTTTCGGCTGAGGGGGCGCAGCAGGCCTGCGCCGAGCAACAGCAGCTGAACGAGCACCGCGACGGCCGCGAGCACGGCGAGCAGCACCTCGAGCCCCGACACCTCGTGTTTGAAGGCGGCCGTGCCCTCGTCGGCGCGCGCCTGCAAGGCGGCCAGCGCGAGGTCGCCCGAGTCGTGCACCTCGCGCTCCAGCACGGCGAGCCGGCGCTCCATGGCCTGCACCTCGGCGTCGGCCCTGCCGCCGTTCTTCTCGAGGCGTGGCATCAGCTCCTGCTGGGTGAGCGCCACCATGGCCTCGTAGGGCCTGGTGATCTGCGCCAGCTCGGCCTCCGAGAGCCCACTGCCCCGTGACGAGGCGAGCGCCGCGCGCCCGGCCGCGATGGCCTTCTCGACGTCGGCCTTCGCCTCCTGCGGCCGGCTCGAGATGATGGCCGACTTCACGGCCGACGAGAGGTCGCTGCCAATCTGGCTGGTGTGCACGTCGGCGACGACCTGCTGCCGCGCGGCGCCCAGCTCCGACTCCTTCGCGCCGAGGCGCTCGACGGAAGACCAGGCGAGCCCGGCGATGAGCAGCACCGAGCCGACCGCAGCAGCCATGCCGGCGACGATGCGCGTACGCACGCTGAGGTTCGCGAGCCCGGCCGAGAAGCGCGACTCGTGGAAGGGGTTCTTGACGCGACGGGCGTTGATGTCGGCGTACAGCTTCGCGGCACGTTCAATCTCGTCGCGGCTGGGGCGCGTCCGCACCGAGCGGTAGCCGACGAGCCGCGAGCCCTCGTACACGGGCGAGACGTCGGCCTTCACCCAGTAGAAGTCGCCCTGCTTCGTGCGGTTCTTCACGAAGCCAATCCACGTGCGGCCCTTCTGAATCGTCTGCCAGAGCGAGGCGAACGCTTCAGGCGGCATGTCAGGGTGGCGGACGAGGTTCTGCGGCTGCCCGATGAGCTCAGCCTCGGTGAAGCCCGAGATGCGCACGAAGTCGGGAGACGCAGACAGAATCATGCCGCGTGGGTCGGTGACCGACACGATGACGTCTTCGGTCGAGAGCTCGACCTCGCGGTCGGTGACGGGCTGGTTGTTGCGCATAAGGCTCCAGGGCCGGGTAGAGACCCAACCTCAGAGCAACCGATGCGCCATCGACGAAAGTCAGAGTTTGTCGTGACTTCGGATCATTCCAACCCGGGCGATTGCTGCTGCCTGGTGCAGCGCCGACTCGGATCACCTTCACGCCCCACTTGAGGGCAATCAAAACTCCATCATTCCGCAACCTTCATGGTGGGTTCCGAGCGACGCAGTGTGATGAGCGTGAGCTCTGGTTCGGAATTGACCCGAGGAAGCCGGGTGCCGCGCCCGAAGCCGATGCCACGATTGACGTACAGCTGATTTCCACGAACGCGGTAGTGGCCGCGGTACCAGGGCTGGCCGGCGCGCTTGAAGACGCCCTCGGTGAGGCGAGGCACGTCCCACTGGCCGCCGTGGGTGTGGCCCGAGAGGCAGAGCACGTCCTCCCAGGCCGGGAGCTTGCCGGCACAGGCGGGCGTGTGGGTGAGCACGAGGCGAGAGGTGTTCTGCCGGGTGCCGCGAAACGCCGCCGCGACGTCGTCGTTCTTCGTGGTGCTGTCGTCGATGCCAATGATTGACAGGTCGACCCCGCGCACACGCACGTTCGTGTGCTGGTTTTGCAGCACGCCAATGTTCGCCTTCCCGAGGCCGAGGGTGACTGCGCTGGCGTCACTCCAGTGGTCATGGTTGCCGAGCACCGCCCACGACTGGGGCTCGATGCGCTCGAGCAGCTGCGGCACGCGCTCGTAGGGGTCGAAGCGGCTGGTGACGAAGTCTCCGGTGAGCACCGCGAAGTCGGGCTTCTCTTCGTTGAGCGCGTTCACCGCCGAGATGATGCGGCCGTCGGGAACGCCAGAGCCGATGTGCAGGTCTGACAGCTGCGCGAGCCGCACGCCGTCGTGGGCCGGGTCGAGGCTCTCGAGAAAGAGCTCGACGCGGGTGACCTCGAACGACTCGCGGCGCTCCTGGCGGCGTTCGGCGCGAGCGGCGGCAGGAGCGAGGACGGCCGCGGAGACGGCAGAGAGCACGTTTCGTCGGGTCATTTTCGCCATGGAAGGGGTGACTGTAGTGAGCGGCAGAACGGGGCCGCCAGTCGCCGAATTCCAGACAGGCAGGCTGCGCAGGTTCGTGCGCACGCCCGACCTGATTCCCGACCAGTCACCGCAAGAAGACGTGAACGCCCCTGTCTCCGAACCCGACGATGTCAGCCTGGCCGCCGTTCAACCTGGCAACGGCTCGCGGGTTGTTGCGAACAGTCCACCCCTTGTTGTGAACGAACTGATTCAGGACCTCCACAGGCGCGCTGAACCCCGAACCTGTCGAACTCGAGACCCACACCCGCTCTCCAAATCCGACGATGTCGGCACGGCCATCACCGTCGAAGTCTTTGACGATTCGGGGGTGCAGTTCGCCACTCCAGCCCTGAGCGAACCCGAAGTTGTTGATCCAGGTGGCTGTCGCCTGGAAGCGGCTCCCGTTGGAGAGTCCGACCCTCACGTCACCAGAAGACCCGAAGCCGATGATGTCGGCCATGCCGTCTCCGTTCACGTCACCGACGGCACGAGGGGTGTGGATCGAGTTCCAGCCGAACGGCGTAGCCCCGCTGGCAGGAGACCCAACCAGTTCGTTGCCCCAGGTTTGGAGCGGTCCAAACTGAGTGCCGGTGGAAAGGGCGACGAGCACCTCCCGCCCTCCGAACGCGACGATGTCGGCCTGCCTGTCGCCATTGACGTCGGCAACGAACCGGGGCTCACGAATGGGATCCCAACCCCGAGCGAACGTGAAGTCGTTGTGCCAGGTTTGCCCTGCGCCAAAGCCAGTCCCTGACGAGAGCGCGACCACGACTGTCGTGTCGAAGAAGCCGATGATGTCTGCCTTCTGGTCGCCGTTTACATCCGCCAGCATTCGGGGATGCCTCGAACTCCGCCACCCACCACTTCCAGTGAACTCCGAGGACCATGAAGTGGGACTCCAGAACCCCCCTGAACCAGTGCCCAGAGATACCCATACATCCCAAGGTCCGAACCCAACCACATCGTCGTAGGAGTCACCGTTCACGTCGGCCAACATTCGCGGCATGTCGGAATCCCAGCCATTTGGAAACACACTAAAATTATCGACAATGGCCCTTCGAGCACCGTACAAATTGACGACTCCAACAACATCGAGCGCCGAGAGGGTGCCTCGAGGGGGATAACAGTAGCCTCCGCCCGACAGCATGACCGACGTGCTGTCGAACGGAGTGAGGAAATTGCCTGTGGCATACGGGGTCTGTGGGCAG
>JAEUJR010000220.1 GCA_016793585.1 Archangium sp. | reverse complement strand
GCCGGAGTTCTTCTCGAAGCCCGTTCGAATCGCCTCGACGATCGTCTTCGCGTCGAGATCGCGCAGCATCTTCATGTCGACGCGGCGGGCCTCGTCGTTCTTGAGAATGGTCGCGGGGTCGGTGCTCTTGTTCTCGACGTACAGGCCGGCCACGTAGACGCTGACGATGAACTTCACGCGAAGGCCCATGCCGTTGAGCTTGAGCGTCTTGCCCTCGACCGTGACCTCGTCGGGCATCTTCACGCCCTTGAGCTCACCCGCGAACGCCAACGACCCGACCATCAGACCCGACAGCAGCACCAGACGCTTCATGTGAGGCTCCCCGATTCGAGAAAGGTGGCGAACGCTAGACTCAGCCCTTCGACTTCGCGAACGACTTCATGAACTCGACGAGCGTGGCCACGTCGTGCTGCGACACGGCGTTGTACGTCGACGCGCGGATGCCGCCGGTGGTGCGGTGCCCCTTGAGCCCCACCATGCCGGCCTTCTTCGCCTCCGCGACGAACTGCTCTTCGAGCGCCTCCGACGGCAGGCGGAAGACCACATTCATCGTCGACCGCGAGGCCTTCTCGACCGGCGCCGAATAGAAGCCCGAGAGCGCGTCGAGGCAGCCGTAGAGCAGCTCGGCCTTCGCGCGGTTTCGCTGCTCCATGGCCGGCAGGCCGCCCTGCTCCTCCATCCACGCGAGCACGTTGCGCACGAGGTAGATCGCGAGCGTCGGAGGCGTGTTGTAGAGCGAGTCGGCCTCGGCGTGCGTCTGGTAGCGGAACACCTTCGGGATGTCTTTTCGCGCCTGGGCCAGAAAGTCCTTCTTCGCGACGAGCACCACGACTCCCGAAGGCCCGAGGTTCTTCTGCGCGCCGGCGTAGATGAAGTCGAACTTCGACACATCCATCGGGCGCCAGAGGAAGTCGCTGCTCATGTCACAGACGTGCGGCACCGCGCCCGTGTCGAGAAAGCTGTGAAACTGGGTGCCGAAGAGCGTGTTGTTCGACGTGGTGTGCACGTACGCGGCTGACGCGTCGAGCTGCACCTCGGCCTGCGTGGGCACCCGCGTGTACCGGCCATCGGGGTTGCGCGTGCTGCCGGCGACGCGCGTCTTGCCCAGCACCTTCGCCTCGTCGAGGGCCTTCTCTGACCAGCCGCCGGTGAGCACGTAGTCGGCGCTCTTGCCTGCGTGGAGGAAGTTGGTGGGAATGAGCGCGAACTGCATCGACGCGCCGCCCGTCGAGAACACCACCTGGTGCGTGTCGGGAATCGACAGCAGCCGCTTCAGGCGCGTGATCGCCTCCTGGTGCACGGCCTCGTAGTCCTTGCCGCGGTGCGAGTGCTCCATGATCGACATGCCCGAGCCGTTGAAGTCGAGCAGCTCGTCACGGGCACGCTCGAGGGCGGGAAGCGGAAGACCAGCAGGACCAGCGTTGAAGTTGATGACTCGCATGAGACTCCTCAGACCGCCTTGTGTACGGCTTCCTGAAACAGGGGCGCCACGTGATCGGCGTCGTTCAGACGCACGACCTGCAACGCCTCGAGCGTCTCGCCCGACAAGACGTTGAGCGTGGCGGGGGCTTGCCTGAACGACCACACGCGCTCGAGCGGCAACCCGAGAATGCGGCAGAGCAGCACGCGGTTGACGGCGTCGTGTGCGACGACGAGCACGGTGTCGTTCGCGCCGAGGCCCTGCACCGCGCGGCCCAGCGATGGCCACGCGCGATCGAGCACGTTCTGCAGCGACTCGGCGTTCGGCCCAGCCTGCAACGTCGCCGTCGGCTTGTTCTTCCACGCGTCGAAGAGGTCGGGGTGCGAGAGGGAGATCTCGCTCACGGTCTTTCCTTCCCAGCCGCCGTGGGAGATCTCCTTGAGCCCGTCGTCGAAGCCCAGCATGCCGACGCGCGAGGGCCCGAGAATGAGCTCGGCGGTCTTGCGCGCACGCACCAGCGGTGAAGCGATGGCGCGAACGAGCTTCACCTCGGCAAGCCGCTTGCCCAGCGCCTTCGCCTGCCCTTCGCCACTCTCGTGGAGCGGAATGTCGGTGTGACCCTGGTAGCGGCCTTCGCGATTCCACGGCGTCTCACCGTGACGACACAGCAGCACGTTCATGTCGCGGTGCTGCCACACGTAGGTCGCTCGTTCAATGCACGTGGCGGCCCCGGCACCTTCCGAATAAAGGTGTGGCTCGATGTCTCTCGGGCGCCTGGTGCAACGACGGCTCATCATCGTCACCGGCAAAGGCGGTGTCGGGAAGACCACGCTCACGGCCGCGCTCGCCCGTCACTACGCCTCGCAGGGCCGCCGCGTGCTCGCCGCCGAGATCGTGCCCAACGCAGAGACGCCGTCACAGCTCGCGCTCGCCCTCGGCGTGAAGAAGCCGACCGAGGAGCCGGCCGAGCTGCTGCCCAACCTCTCCGTCGTGCTCGTGACACCGACCTCGGGGCATCACCGGTTCTTGCAAGACAGCCTGCCCATCAAGCTGCTGGCAGACACTGCGATGCGATCGCAGGCGCTCAAGAAGTTCCTCTCGGCGGCGCCGGGCTTCAGCGACATGGGCGTGTGGTACCGAATGCTCGATCTCATGAAGCGTGAGA
>JAEUJR010000206.1 GCA_016793585.1 Archangium sp. | reverse complement strand
TTCGCCATCGGCGTGTGTCTGTACGAGATGCTGACGGGCGAGCGGTTGTTCGTCGGCGACTCCGACTTCTGGGTGCTCGAGAAGGTGCGCAAGGTCGAGGTGCTGCCGCCGTCGCACTTCAACCGCAAGATCCCCGACGCGCTCGAGAAGATCGTCATGAAGGCGCTCGCGAAGGACGTCGACGAGCGCTACTCGTACGGCAGCGAGCTCGGCGACGACCTGCGCAAGTTCCTCTACACGTCGGGGTACTCGTTCGGCCGCAAGGACCTCGCGGCCTTCATGAAGGCGACGTTCGCCGAAGACGTCGACAAAGAGCGCGCGCGCCTTCAGGAGTACAACGACATCAAGCCGCCCGAGGGCATGCTGGCCGCCGCCGAGATGGGCTTCGGTGTGGGGCACGTGCCCAGCAACCCGGGCATGGCGGTGAACGCGAGCGCGGTGACGGCGATGCCCACCATGGCGCCGCCCTCGGTCGCGCCGGCGCAGTCACAGATGGGCCTGCCGCAGATCGTTCGCCCGATGCCGCCCACGCTGGCGCCGCAGGTCTCGCCCACGACGGTGCCGATGCCCGCGCGTTCGCCGAGCCTGCCCCGCCTCACGGCGGCGCAGGCGGTGCACACGGTTGGCAAAGAGGAGCACGAAGCCACGGTGCTCGCCGACGGGCTCAGCGACGACGCGACCAACCCCGGCCAGGACTCGACGAAGGCCATCGACGTTCGCAACCGCCCCGAGGTCAGCGACCCTGCGACCGACCCTGGCCGGCCGGTGCTGCAGCGGGGCGGCATGGTGCCGAACATGGCGGGCCCCGACGCGATGACGCAGATGGGCCAGGGCATGAGCCGGCCCGGGCCGCCGGTGCTGATGAACGATGGCCTGCCTCCGAACGCGGCCCGACGCCCGACGAACGGGAGCCAGCCGCTGCCGCCGCGCATGGCCGCGCCCATGATGGTCGAGGGCACGGGCGTCTCGAGCCCTTCGTTGCCGGCGCTCCAGCCGACAGGTGACACGTCGCCGCAGCTCGCCGCCTACAACCCGAGCCCCAGCAGCGCGCAGCTGCCGCAGGTGGGCGGGTCGAGCAACAAGACCGCGTTCGCGATTCTCGGCGCTGGCGTGCTGGTGGTGGCGACGCTCATCGGGTTGGCGGTCGCGTTCAGGCCGGGCCCGAAGGGGTTGTTGATCATCGACGTGCCCAGCGGAGCGAGTGGAGCGATTCGCGTCAGCATCGACGGCAAGGATCTGACCGAGGGCGATGGCTCACCGATCAAGGACTGGCCGCAGGTGCGCGAAGTGCCCGCGGGCAAACACATGGTGATGCTGAAGATCCCCGGCTACGAGACGCTCACTGAGACCGTCACCGTGGTCGAGGGCAACGAGCCCAGCGGTCTCAAGGGCTCCCCCAAGAAGAAGAGCGGCGAGTGATGCTCGCGCGTTCTTGAAAGACCATGGCCAAGACCAGGAAGACCGATGATCCCCTCGCCGGGCTGCCGGCGTGGGCGCAGAAACTCGCGCAGCGGTACTACACGCGAACCGTCTCGACCTTCGTCGTGTACGGAGCCGTCAGAGATCTTCAGCCCGTCACGAAGGACGACGGCGGGCGCGACTTCGCGAACCTGAAGACGTTCCTCGGAGCCGAGCTGTTCGGCGGCCGCGATCACGTTCTCTATTACGACCGCTCGTCGGGCATTCGTTCGCAGGCCCCCGAGACCCAGCAGGACTTCTCGCGCGCCATGGCGTCGTACGACGCGATGTACGGCACGGACTTCGCGCGGGTGATGCCGAGAGACCCGGGCCGCGCGCTGCAGATCATCGAGAACTATCTGCGGCTGCGGGTGAGCGACGGCAAGTCGTTGGCGCTGGTGATCGACTTCGCCGAGACGATCGCTCCGGCGGGCGACATGGGCTCGTTGTCGGCCGAAGATCGGTTCACGCTCGCCACGCTCATCAAGTGGTCGCAGGACCCCCAGTTTCTCCAGGGCGACTTGTCGATCGTGCTCGTCGTCGAGAACCTGGCCGACATCTCGGCGCGCCTCTCACGCAACCCCTACGTCGCGAACATCGAGATCACGCTGCCCGGTGAAGAAGAGCGGCTCGACTTCGTGAAGTGGAAGCTCGAGGGCAAGAAGCTGTCGTCGGTCTCCGACGTCGGCGTGCAGGCGCTGGCGAAGATGACGGCCGGCCTCTCGCGCATCAACCTCGACCGCGTGCTGACCGAGGCCATCGAAGCCGGGCACCGCATCACGCCCGACACGTTGAAGGACAAGAAGAAGGAGATCATTCAGGCCGAGTGCCACGGCCTGCTCGAGTTCATCGAGCCCGCGTGGACGCTCGACGTGGTGGCTGGGCACGCGAAGGCGAAGAAGATGCTGCGCGATGCCTCGATGATGTTGAAGAAGGGGCGCATCGAGGTGATGCCCATGGGCTACCTCGTGTCGGGGCCCGTCGGCACCGGCAAGACGTTTCTCGTCACCTGCTTCGCCGGAGAGATCGGCATTCCGTGCGTGAAGT
>JAEUJR010000813.1 GCA_016793585.1 Archangium sp. | reverse complement strand
TCTTGCGGGCGCGGGTGAACGGTCTTCCGATTCCGCTCGACGCGTCGTCACAGCGGCTCACGCTCGAGGTCGCACCGGCCTCACTCGGCGCCGCAGAGGCCGTCGTCGAGCTCGCCCTCGCGCAGGACTTCGGCGTCTTCCACCTCTCGGGAAGGCTCGAGCTCGAGGCGCCGCTGGTCTCATGGCCGGTCGCGCGGTGGACGACCGAGGCGGTACTCCCAAAGGTGTTCACGTGGGTGCGCCACGGCGGGTCGATGGAGCAGCTCGGCACCGAGGCCGAGGCGCGCGGAGAGGTGCCCGGCAAGGCCCTGTTCTTCACGCAGCACCTCATCACCGCGAGCGCCCCGGAGATCTCGCTCGGCTACTCGGTCGACCTCCGCGGCAGTTACTTCCGTTGACTTGCGGTGAGACGGGGCGTGCGTCGATGCTCCGTCGTCATGGACGTGTGGCCCTCGGTGCTCGCAGGTTCGGCGTGGGGGGCCTGGGCCTTCATTCTCGCCGTCGGCCGCTTCTGGTGGCCGCGCGCGATTCGCTGGGTGTCATTCATCGGGGCCATCGTTCAGTTCGGCGGGCTGCTCGCGTTGATCGTGCTGAACGTGCCGATGGCGGGGCTCGCGCACCAGCTCGACGTCGTGCGCATCGCGCTCTCGGCGGCGCTCACGGTGGCGATGCTGTGTGTGATCACCGAGCTCACCGTCGGCATGCCGTGATCACGGGTGCAGCACGCTCCAGATGAACGCGTCGGCGCCCCTCGGCCAACGAGGTGCACACGAGCCCGTTGCACGCACCATCAACGGGGCACGCGAACGCGCTGTGTCGCGTCATGCAGCCTTCACCTCGACGTGAAACTGAGCGCCTCGCGACGGCCTGACGAGGGTCACGCTCCCAGAGAACGCCTTCAGCAGCGCCGCGGCGATCGACAAGCCCAACCCGGTGCCCCCGGTCGCGCGCGCGGTCGTGAAGAACGGCTCGAAGATGCGCTTCTCGTTCGCCTCCGAGATGCCTGGCCCGTCGTCGCTCACGTCGATCACCACGCGCTCTCCACTGCGGGTCGCCTTCACGTCGATCGTCGCCATCGGCCCCGCGTGCTTGAGCCCGTTCTCGACGAGATGCCCGAGGGTCGCGCTGAGCGCATCGGCGGGGATCTTCGCTCGCAGCCCATCGTCGCTGGTGACCCGAACCCGCGGCTGCTCGAGCCTCCGAACGATGGTGGTGACGTCGGCGATCTCGGCGTTCGCGCTGGCGACGTCGGCGCGGGCGAGCAGCAGCAGGCGCTCGACGAGGCGGGTGAGCCGATCGACGTCGGCGCGAATGTTGGTGAGAAACTTCGTGCGCTGCTCGGGCGACAGCGCGTCGTGATCGTCGGTGAGCAGCTCGATCGCGCCGTGCATCGCGGCGAGGGGCGTCTTGAACTCGTGCGAGACGCTCGAGGTGAAGCCCTGAATGTACTTCGCGCGTTGATCGAGCAGCGCCGCCATCGAGGCGAGGCTGACCGAGAGCTCGGCCAGCTCGGCCACGCGAGGGCTCGGAATCGGCCTCGAGCCCTCGACGTCACCCGAGGCGATCGCGCGGGTCTGCTTCACCAACGCGCGCACCGGCCGCACGACGACGATCGACAGCCCAATCACCACCAGCGCGATCACCGCGAGCAGCACCGCCGTCGTCGCGCCGAGGCTCTTTCGATCGCCGTACACCGCCTTCGCGAGCGTCATCGGCGTGCGCAGCAGCATCACCACGCCCCACACGCGGCCGTGCCGCACCACCGGCAGCGCCACCACCACCCGAATGGCGTTCGAGCGCGAGAGCCCCTCGAGCGCGGAGTCTTTCGGGTCGGGCGTGCGCTCCCGCAACAGGCTGACGGCTTCGCCGGTGAGCGCCCGCTGGAACTCGACCCGGCTCTCGACGCTGTGCCCGACGACGTCTTCCTGGCTCGACGTCAGCACCACGCCGTTGACGTCGACCAGCCGCAGGCCCGCCAGCGTCGTCTTGCTCACCTCTTCGATGAGGCTGCCCATCGCGAGGGCGGCGTCTTTGGCGATCGGGTCTGGCGCCTGGGTCGCGGGCGGCGCGGGCGGGGGCGAGGGGAGCACGGGATCGTTCGCGCGCAGCATCGGCACGAGCGGCGTCAACGTGGGGTCGGCGGCGCGGGGGCGCTGCACCGTCGCGACGAGGCCGTAGGTGTTCTCGTCTTCGAGGCGCTGCGCGATCTGCAGCGCGAACACCTCGGAGAGGACGGCGCCCTGCGCGAGCAGCTCACCCTCGGTCTGGCGTACGAGCTGATCGTCGTAGAAACGAACGATCGAGAGCCCACCGATCGCCGCGACCATCGCGACGACCGCGACGGCGGCGAGCACCATCCACAACCGGGGGCGCCAGGTCACGGCAGGCCCAGGCGGTAGCCGATGCCGTGCACCGTCTCGACGACCGCGCCACCGACGGCCGCGAACTTCTGGCGAACCCGGCGAATGTGACTGTCGACCGTGCGATCGCTCACCACCACGCCTTCGTAGGCGCGATCGATCAGCTCGTCGCGGCTGAAGGCCTTGGTGGGAGCGCGGAGCAGCGCGGCCAGCAGGTTGAACTCCATCACCGTGAGCGTGACCTCGGCCCCGTTCCAGAACGCGCGCCAGGCCTCGAAGTCGAGTGAGAGCGGCCCGCGCGACAACGTGCGCTCCTTCTTGTCGCCACCGGCGGCGGGCGCAGTCACCGGCTCGGCTCGCCGGAGCACGGCTTTCACCCGGGCCACCAGCTCGCGGGGAGAGAACGGCTTGGTGACGTAGTCGTCGCCGCCCAGCTCGAGGCCGAGCACCCGATCGAGCTCGTCGTCACGCGACGAGAGGAAGACGATGGGCACGCGGCTCGTGGCGCGAATGCGGCGGCAGACCTCGAAGCCATCG
This sequence comes from Archangium sp., assembly GCA_016793585.1. The sequence goes on along the minus strand of JAEUJR010000813.1, from coordinate 4,876 downwards.
AGCTCGGGCATCATGAGATCGAGCACGACCGCGATGGGCTGGTGCTTGTGAAACGCCTCGACGCCGGCTTTACCGTCGCCAGCTTCGACGATCTCGAAGTGCTGCAGCTCGAGGGCGACCCGCACGACCTCCCTGAGGTTCGGGTCGTCGTCGACGATGAGAATGGGGCCCTTCTGCACGTGGGCCAGCCTACTCCCGTTCGTCGGCTGCGCTCACCACGCAGTCATCGGGCCGATGTCCTTCACCTGGTAGCCGGCCTGGCGGAGCATCGCGGTGGCCTGGGCGCTGCGGCCGCCGCTGCGGCAGTAGACGACGATGGGCCGGGTCGTTGGGCCAAGCTCGTTGAGCCGACGCGGCAGCTCCTGCACGGGCACGTTGAGGGCGTGGGGAACGTGTTGCTCGCTGAACTCCGAGGGGGTGCGAACGTCGAGCAGCAACGCGCCGTCGGCCACGAGTTTGCGGTGGTGAATCGAGTCGATCATGGGTGTCTCCGGGGGCTTCCCGCTGAGGCGGGACCGACGCGAGAGAGCCAGGACACCCGCCGGAAGATTCAGGAACCGTCGCGGCTGGTGGCAGGCTCACGTCGCCATGCTCGCGTTCGTGGTCGGCCTCACCCTCGGAGTCGTCTTCTCGCTCCTGGGGGCGGGCGGCGGCATTCTCGCGGTGCCCGCGTTGATGATCGTCTTCTCGGAGTCGATGACGGTGGCCACGGGGGCGGGCCTCGCGGTCGTCTTCGCCGCAGCGGTGGCCGGGTCGATCGCCCACGGCCGGGCAAAGCGCGTCGACTGGCGAGTGGCGGGCCTCTTCGGCGCACCATCGATCGTGGGCGCCATCGCAGGCGCCAGGCTGCATGTGTTGGTTCCCGAGCGGGTCACGATGGGGCTCTTCGCCTTCGTGTTGCTGGTCGCGGTCGCCTCGATGCTCCGCAAGCGTCGCGAAGGCACGGGCGCGCCCGGCTCGACGCTGCTCCTGCTCGGGGTTGGCCTGGCGACGGGTGTGCTCACCGGCTTTCTCGGCGTCGGTGGCGGCTTCCTCATCGTGCCCGCCCTCACGGTGCTCGCGGCCGTTCCGCTCCATCGCGCGATCGGCACGTCGATGGCCGTCATCGCGGCGAGCAGTCTCTCTGGCGCGATCACCCACCTCGCCGCCGGCCACGCGCCGCTCGCGCTCGTCGGGCCCATGGCCGCGGGCGCGGTGATTGGGGCGCTGCTCGGCGCTCCGCTCTCGGCTCGGCTTCCTGAACGGCCGCTGAAGCTCGGGTTCGCGGTGCTCGCCGTCATCGTCGCCTCGGGCATGGCCATGGCCGCGGCGGGCCTGCTCGGTTGATGGGGCTGAGCGAATCGTTCGACGCCGGGCATGGCTCTCCATCGCGACGCTCACATCGGAGCCACCATGCACATCGAACCCTTCTTCGACGAACGAACCTTCACCATCACCTACGTCGTGTTCGACGAGGCCTCTCGCGACGCGGTGATCATCGACCCCGTGCTCGACTACGAGCCCTCGGGCGGCAAGCTGTGGACGGAGTCGCTCGAGCGGCTCGCGGCGTTCGTCGACGAAAAGAAGCTCACCGTGCACCACGTGCTCGAGACGCACGCTCACGCCGATCACCTCTCGGGCAGTCAGTGGCTGAAGAAGCGCTACGGCGCGAAGATCGCGATCAGCGAGCGCATCACCGAGGTGCAGGGCGTGTTCAAAGAGGTGTTCGCGCTCGACGAGCTGCCCACCGACGGCCGCCAGTTCGACGTGCTGCTGAAGGATCGGCAGGTGCTGAAGGCCGGCACCGTGCAGCTCACCGCCATCGCCACGCCGGGCCACACCCCGGCGTGCATGAGCTTTCAGGTGGGTGACGCGGTCTTCACCGGAGACGCGTTGTTCCTTGACGACGTCGGCGTGGGCCGCTGTGACTTCCCAAAGGGTGACGCCGCGGCACTCTACGACTCGGTAGTGAGCAGGCTCTTCACGCTGCCCGAGGCCACGCGGCTCTTCGTTGGGCACGACTACCCGCCAGCCGGCAGAACCTGGCGGGCGATGACGACCGTCGGCAGCGCGAAGCAGGCGAACGCGCAGCTGACTGCGTCGATGTCGAAGCCGGCCTTCGTCGAGAAGCGCACCGCGCGCGATCGCACGTTGTCTCCGCCCCGGTTGTTGTACCCCTCGGTGCAGGTGAACATCGCAGCGGGGCTACTGCCCGCGGCGAAGCCAAATGGCAGGCGCTATCTGGTCACCCCGCTCACGGGGTTGTGACGCTCACGGGGTTGTGACGCTCACGGGGTGTGAAGCTCACGGCGTGTGACGCTCACGGCGTGTGACGCTCACGGCGTGTGACGCTCACGGGGTGTGACGCTCACGGGGTGTGACGCTCACGGGGTGTGACGCTCACGGCGTGTGACGCGAGGTCGCGCTCGACGCGTCACCGTCACGCACCCGCATGAACTCGACGCGAGCACCGCGTCTTCCACCGGGAGCGTGACATCGTCGAGGCGCGACGCTTCGTGTCCCCTTGTCGCTCGAGCCGCGGCACGCCGCCGACGGCGATCCTCTCGCGGCGCAAGCGCTCGAGCCCGACCCAGCTGACATGGGCCCGCTGCTGCGATGTGCACATGGCCGATGGAGCGCGCGGTGCTCTGCAGCGACGCGGCGAAGACGGCAGCTGCGTCTGCTCGAGGGTCACCAGCCTCGGCCATCCGAACGTCGAAGCGGGGTGCGAAGAGCAGGACGGCCACGACGATGCGGGTCGGCACCAGCCGGGCCGAACGTGTCGTCACGGCCTCAGTCTGATTCGCGTGTGAGCAGCTGATCGCAGTCGGCAAGCCACGTCGTCAGGCGGCGACGCTCCGGCTCGAGCAGCGCCGCGGCGGTGGGGTGGCCGGCCTTGCGCTCGATCGCCACGAGCCGCTCGACGACGACGCGCCGCTCCAGCTCGAGCGTCCGACGCTCTGCGGCCTCGCACGACCCATCGTCGCCGTCGATCGCCGCCACCACGACTCCAGCGGGCGCCGACGAGATGAGCTCGCTCCACCGGCTGGTGATGACCCCCGACCCTGGCGCCTCGAGTGGTACCAGCGCGCAGTGATCGGCGACTGCGAGCCACGCGAGCACCTGTCCGGTCTCGACGCGCTCGCCGACCTTCACGAGCCACTCGAGGCCGTAGCTTCCCCGAAGTGGCGGCAGGGCGACGTGCACCCTTGCTGGAGCGTCGAACCTGCCCTCGAGATTCACACCCCCGAAAAAGAAAACGGCCCCGGTTGCCCGAGGCCGATTCCCCCTCCCTGGAGCCACCGTCAGTGACAGGGATCGCTCGAGCATCCCCCGTCGGGCCCGCGCGTGGCGGGCGCTGCGGTGTCCTCCGTGGGTTTCAGCTGCAGCCCGTGGTCGCGCCGCAGTTGTGGCACTTGTAGCAAGCGCCGTTGCGCACGGTGATGGTGCCGCACACCGGGCACGGCGGCGCGTCGGCCTGGTTCAGGAACGAGAAGCTCGCGGCCTTCGTGTCCATCGCGGCGGCGGGAGGGGTCGGCGTGGGCGCCTTCACCGGCTGCGCAGCGGCGACCTTCTTGGCCTCGGCCTCCATCAGGCTCTCGCTCGCGCCTTCCTGCGGCAGGAACTTCAGCGACAGCCAGCGGAAGATGTAGTCGGTGATCGACTTGGCGATCGGCAGGTCGGGGTTGTTCGTGAACCCGGCCGGCTCGAAGCGGGTGTGGCTGAACTTGTCGGCCAGCACCTGCAGCGGCACGCCGTACTGCAGCGCGAGCGAGATCGCGGTCGCGAACGAGTCCATCAGGCCCGAGACCGTGCTGCCTTCCTTCGCCATGGTGATGAAGAGCTCACCGGGCTGGCCATCTTCGTACATGCCGACGGTGAGGTAGCCCTCGTGGCCGGCGATGCTGAACTTGTGCGTGATGGCACGACGCTCGTCGGGCAGGCGGTGGCGGGCGTCACGCTGCACGGTAGCGGCGGGAGCGGCGACCTCCTCCTTCTTCGCCTCCTTCGCGGTGTTGAGCGGCTGGCTGCGCTTGCAGCCGTCGCGGTAGACGGCGACGGCCTTGAGGCCCGCGCGCCACGACTCGAGGTACGCCATCTCGATGTCTTCGACCGTCGCCTCGTTCGGCAGGTTGACCGTCTTCGAGATCGCGCCCGAGAGGAACGGCTGCGCCGCGCCCATCATCTTGATGTGCCCCATGTAGTGAATGGAGCGGGTGCCCTTCGCCGGGCGGAACGCGCAGTCGAACACCGGCAGGTGCTCGGCCTTCAGCTGGCTGGCGCCTTCGATGGTGTCGTTCTTGTCGAGGTACGTCGTGATGCCCTCGATCTCGGTCGAGCTGTAGCCGAGCTTCTGGAGCGCCAGCGGCACCGTCTGGTTGACGATCTTGAGCATGCCGCCGCCGACGAGCTTCTTGTACTTGATGAGCGCGATGTCGGGCTCGATGCCGGTCGTGTCGCAGTCCATCATGAAGCCGATGGTGCCGGTCGGCGCGAGCACGGTGACCTGCGAGTTGCGGTAGCCGTGAGCCTCACCGTGCGCGAGCGCCTCGTCCCACACCTTCTTCTGGGCGGCGTGCAGCTTGGTCTCGGTGCGCTGCATGGGCAGCTGGTAGGCGGCCTTGCGGTGCTTGCGAATGACGCCGAGCATCGGCTCTTTGTTGGCGGCGTAGCCAGCGAACGCGCCGAGGTGCTCGGCGATCTTCGCCGACTGCAGGTAGGCACGGCCACCCATGAGCGAGGTGATCGCGCCGGCGTACGCGCGGCCTTCATCGGAGTCGTAGGCCAGACCGGCCGCCATCAGCAGCGCGCCGAGGTTGGCGTAGCCGAGGCCGAGCGGGCGGTAGTCGTAGGAGTTCTTGGTGATCTTCTCGGTGGGGTACTTCGAGAAGCCGAC
>JAEUJR010000170.1 GCA_016793585.1 Archangium sp. | reverse complement strand
TCTTCATCAGCGTCAGCACGTGGGTCGAGAAGCTCTCGACGCCGGGCTGCACCGAGATGAGGCCACCGCGTCGCATCGAACGCAGCTGCGCGCGGCTCACCGTGGGGCGAATCTCGGAGTGAAGCTCGAGGTCGGTCTTCGCCTCGGCCAGCACGCCGAACAGCGCCTCGGCGTATTCAGGCGCGAGGATGTTGTCGATGGCGTTGAAGTGCCGCGTGCCGTACCGCCGCGACAGGTGCTTGAGCATCTCGAGCACCTGCGCCGGAGACTTCGACCGAAACGCCATGCCCTGCCGGTTGAGCCCGCAGAAGGTGCAGTGGTTCTTCATGCCGTACCAGCAGCCGCGCGCGGTCTCGATGGGCAGCATGAGCGCGCCCTTGCGCTCGAGCTCGAGGTCGTCGCGCAGCGCGATGAACTCGTCGAAGTCGGGCATGGGCGTGAGGTCCATCTGCTCGAGGTTGGGCGCGCGGCCGTTGAAGCGCACGGCACCATCGGGCCCACGGAACATCGCGCCAGGCAGGCCATCGAGCGGCAGCCGCTTCGACACTCGCCGCGCGAGCTCGGGCAACGTCTGGTCGGCGTCTCCGCAGTGCACCACGTCGACGAACGGGCAGTGCGCCATCACCTCGGCGGCGATGTCGTCTTCGAAGGTCGCGCCCCCGAACACGATGGGCAGCGTCGGGTACTTCTGCTTCAGCGCCTTCGCGAGCGCGAGTGAGGCCAGCATCTGCTGGAAGACGACGGTGAAGCCCACGAACGCGTACTGGCTCCAGTCGTGGTCCTCGACGAGGCGCTCGATGAACTGCGGGCAGCGCTCGTCTCGCAGCTCGAGCAACACCTCGGGGCCGACGCCCGCCGGCTCGCAGATGGAGACGAGGTCGTGGTGAAAGCGGCTCAGGTACTCGTGCGAGGGCTTCACCTCACCGAACGCCGCGCGGCTCCAGATCCATTCACCAGCGAGCGACATGTGCACTTCGGCGAGCGCCTGGTTCAACGACGAGCCGATGAAGCTCGAGAAGTGCAGGAACACCGAGTGCGGAACGACCGTGTAGCCGGCGCGCTCGAGAGTGGGCTTGAGCAGCGCGAGCTGAAACGACGGAATGTCGTCACGCAGCGAGGGCATCGAGACGAGCGCAATCGGAGCGGTGGCCATCACGCCTCCTGAGTGAGAGTGAGCAGCAGGTTCACCAGGTGGCCGACGAAGTCCTGGCGCACCTGGCCCGAGACCTCCGACTGCCGCACGCCGCCGAGCGCGCGCTTCGGGTTCGGAAGAATCGGCACGTCTTTCTCCTGGTACACGAGCGAGTCGACGAAGCGCAGGCCGTGCTCGAGCGCCTTACGCAGGCGTGGCGTTCGTTTCGCGCGATACACCGCAGCCAGACCTTCGAGCGGCACCACCGACGTGCAGCCGGGGCAGTCGTCTTGCTGGCCGGTGAGGAACGCGCCGTCGAGCTTCGACTGGAAGCGCAGCGTCTCGTCGGCGATTTCGCGCGCGTCGTCGTGGCGGCCGAACGCGGTCAGCGCCTGCATCAGCCACGGCCCGGCGCCGAACGAGTGGTTGAGGCGGTAGCGACGCAGGCTCCAGTCGAGCGCGCGGGGCACGACGCTCCACGGGTCGGTGACGACGCCTGCCTCGAGCGCGGCGTTCAACGCGAGCAGGGCCTGACCCGGCGCGTAGTCGAAGTCGGCGTCGTCGGCGCCTTCGCCGAGGTCGAAGCGGCCGTGCGCGTCGATGGCTTCGATGAGCGTCAGGGCGACGTCGCGCGCGCGTTTGCCGGTGTCGCCCAGCTCGAGCCGCGTGAGCAGCGCGAATGCCATCGCAGGAATCGAGGTCTCTGCATCGAGCCGCACGAGGTCTTCCCGCGCCTGACGCTCGAGCCCGACGCGCGCCTTCTGCCAGGCGATGAACGCGAGCCGCACCGGGTCGAGCCCCGCGTCGAACGTGTCGAGGAACGGGTGGTACGTGCCGTTGAGCTCGCCGCGCTGCTGGTGGTGCGCCGCGAGGTACGAGGTCGCGAGCCGCAGCAGCTTCTTCCGCGTCGCAGCGAACGACGATGCCCGCGGTGGCGGCAACGACTTGACCAGCACCGTCACCGACTTCGCCGTCGCGAGCGCCGACTGACACTCCGAGCGCGCCCAGTTCAGCTCGCCTTCGGTGATGCCGGCCTTCGCCACCAACGCCTCGGTGTACTCGAGCGCGTCGAGGTCGTGCGTGAGCGGCACCGACGGCAGCAGCAGCGCGCGCTTCTCGCCCTGAATCACCTCGAGGCACTGCACGCCGAGCAGCAGCGGCTTCGACATGAACTCGGCATCGGCCACGTCAGTCATGAAGCGGTCGGTCAGCAGCGAGCAGCCGACGGCGATGGAGGCGCCCTTCTTGCGACGGCTCCGAAACCGCTCGTCGTGCCACACGGCCTTCGAGAGCATCTGGAGCGCGGCCTCGAGGTCTCCGCCTTCGACGTCGGTGCCCGTGCAGCCTGCGAGCGCTCCGTCGAGGTACAGCGACAGGTAGACCTGGTCGACTGCCGGGAGCCTGGGAGCGGCGGCACCTCGCGACCTGCCCGACACGAGGTCGAACGCGCGGCGGGTGACGGCGAGCACGTCGGCGTTCGCGTGACGCTGTTTGCGTGCGCCGGGAACGCCCGAGGGCTGCCACTCACCATCACCTTCGACGTCCTTCGTGACGGTGTGGCGATACACCGTGTACGGCTCGCCTTCGTAGAGCGCGGCGTTGCGCGTGTGCGCGTGGCGGAACTGCTGAAACGTGTTCCTGATGCCCGGCATGTTCGGCAGTGCGCCGCCCATCGTGCGCAACCGAAGCGTGCTGCGCGCGACGATGCCGTACTTCGACGCGTCGAGCTCACCCACGTCGCTCGCCCGCAGCGGCCCGAAGGCCGTCGTCGCGATGGAGCACTGCGCGAGCGTCTCGAGGTCGTGCCCCGCTTCGGCGAACCGCTGCGCCGTCTGCACCGCCGCGCGAATCACGCCCTCTGGCGTCGGCCACACGGCTTCGCCCGGAAAGTTCCAGTACCCGTCGCGCGCGAGGCGGTCGTAGAGCGCGTCGCTCCGGCGAAGGCTGACGTAGATGCCTCCGCGCCCGTCTCGCATCGGAGTGACGTGGGCTGGCGCTTCGAGCATCACGCCCTCACGCAGGTACGTCTCCATGGCGAGGCGCGCGAGCTCTGGCGGCGAGAGCCCTTCGGGTGCCCTGGCGCCGCGCTTCGGCCACACGTCCCACTTCGTCGGGTTCAGCGGCCCCGCGTCGGCGCCTTCAGGCACGTGCGGGTACAAGTCGTCTTCCAGGTCGAGCACCGCTTCGACCCGAACGCCGCGCTCCTCGACGCGCGAGACGCCACCTGCGCCATATCGAACGAGACAGACGACGCCCTCGACGTCGAGCCCCTCTTCCGCGAGCGCGTTGACGGCGTTGAAGACCGACTCACCCGTCGCGAGTGTGTCGTCGACGAGCACCACGGGCTGCGAAAGGTCGATGGGCCCTTCGACCAGCTTCGCTTTGCCGTGGCTCTTGCGGGCCTTGCGAACGAGCAGACCTCGCCAGCCTTCACCGAGCCGCAGCAGACTCGACTGGAGCAGCGGCACCGCGGTGCTTCCATACGTGGCGAGCTGCTTCGATTGAAAGCTACGAAGCAGGGGCTCGAGGCACGCAGCGGCGAGCGACGCTCCGTCTGGCGTCAGCAACACCTGCAGGGTGTCGAGCATCCACGGGGCGGGCCCGCCACCATTCGCGTACAGCGGGCGCTCGGGTGTCGAACGAATGAAGCTCCTCGACAGCAACAGGTCGAGGAGCTTCTTCCGGTTCTCTTCATGGCGCGGGCCGAAGTGGCCCCGCTCGAGACCGTTCACTCAGCTGACTCAGCGAGGCTTCGGCTTCACCGGCGGAGCGATCTCCATGATCACTTCGGGGCGCGGCTTGGGCGGGCGAGGACCGATTTCGGGAATGAGCTCGGGCTGCGGCTTGGGCGGCTTCGGCGGACGCGGGCCGACCTCCATGATGACTTCCGGGCGCGGCTTGGGCGGGCGAGGACCGATTTCTGGAATGAGCTCGGGCTGCGGCTTGGGAGGCTTCGGCGGACGCGGGCCGACCTCCATGATCACCTCAGGACGCGGCTTCGGCGGGCGGGGGCCAATCTCGCGAATGACCTCGGGCTTCGGCTTGGGCGGGCGGGGACCGATCTCGCGAATGACCTCCGGCTTCGGCTTGGGCGGGCGGGGACCAATCTCGCGAATGACCTCCGGCTTCGGCTTGGGCGGGCGGGGGCCGATTTCGCGAATGACCTCGGGCTTCGGCTTGGGCGGGCGAGGACCAATCTCGCGAATGACCTCGGGCTTCGGCTTGGGCGGGCGCGGGCCGATTTCGCGAATGACCTCGGGCTTCGGCTTGGGCGGGCGGGGGCCAATCTCGCGAATGACCTCGGGCTTCGGCTTGGG
>JAEUJR010000153.1 GCA_016793585.1 Archangium sp. | reverse complement strand
GTCTGGAATCAGGGTTCCCGCATCGGCGATGCCCGAGTCATGTGCCTCGACGGGCTCGACGCCAGTCGTCACCTTCATCGCCGGCTGACCGCAGCCAATCGCCAGCACTGCCAGCACCCATCGTCGAATCATGGCGCCACCTTGTGCAAAGGCGGTTCCCGCATCGCCCGCAGGGGACCGTTCGAATTCGATCGGCTCCAAGCACGACGCCTGCTGCAGAGCGATCTCAGAATTCCATCAACCGCCGTCGCGCGACGGAGCCTTCGATGGAACGCCGCCATCGACCGCGCCCTTCAGCGCGTCAGCGAACGCGAGCACGCCCTGCACGTAGGCGTCTTCATGGTTGTAGCCCCACACGGCCTTCGTGCGGTCGGCCTTGAAGTCGTGCGCCTGCAGGTACTTGCCGATCGAGGCGATCGAGTCCTCCATGTTGAAGAGATCGATCTGCCCGTCACCGTTGCCGTCGTCGGCCCAGCGCAACGAGGCGGGCATGAACTGTGGGAAGCCGAGGGCTCCGGCCCAGCTGCCCTTCACCTCGAGGGCGTCGATGCCGCGCGTCTTGCACTGCCGCAGCAGCGCCAGCAGGTTTCCCCTGGCGCGACCACGAATCGACTCGACGCGCCTGGCCTGAGCGCCCGCGCTCGCCTGCTTCTTCTCGTCGGCGTTCGACAAGGCCACCGCACTCGCCTCGTCGATGAAGAACGCCTGCGAGGTGAAGACGTTGAACGCGCGGTAGTCGCCAGTGATGGTGCCCAGCTTCGACTCCCACATGAGAATGCCGATGATCACGTTGCGATCGACGCCGGTCTTCTTCTCGGTGGCCTCGAGCTTCTCGGCATACTGTTTCGCGAACGCCCTGCCCGCCTCGACCCGCTCGGGCTTGAGGAAGAGCTTCATCAGATCGAGGTGCTCCTGCCGGTGCCGCGACACCATCGACGGCGCGACGATCGACACGGTCTTGTCTGCGTAGACGAGCTGCGCGCGGGGGTCGTCGAAGAGCGCCTCGGCTTCTTCGGCCGTGAGCGCCGACTCTCCTGCGCCGCCACCCTTCGCCGTGAGCTCCTTCACGAGGGCGGCTCGCAGCGCGCTGCCCTTGCCCAGCTTCGCCGAGAGCACCCACGAGGCGGGCACCTTCGCATCGAAGCCGCCGTCCCACGCCGCGGGAAGGCCGGCGTCACGAACGCCAGCGTCACGAACGCCAGCGTCACGAACGCCGGCATCGACGACAGATCCATCCACCGTCGCGAGCGCGATCAGGGGCACCACCAGCACCGAGATCATTCAGCTTCCGCCTTCACCCGCGAGGTAGCTCAGGATGACCTCATCGAGACTCTTCTCGCTGATGAGATCTTCACCGAACAGCGTCTCGACGCCGACGTTGTTCTCCTTCGGCGCCTCTTTGAGCTGACGAGCGGCGAGCACTTCGGGAGGCAGCACAGGCGGCGCGAGCTGCGCTTCGATCAGCGGCAGCTCGGGCGCGGGGAGCGGCTTCTTCGGGCCCTCGGTGTGAATCTCACCGGGCTGATACGAGGTCGAGCTCTTGTTCCCGACGTTGTCGTAGACGCCGTTGATCAGGTTCCGCAGCATCTCTTTGTGCTGCTCTTCCATCAGCTCGCGCACGTGCTCTGCGAGATTCGGCGCCTTCGTGATGTCTGCGTACGAGTTCTTCTTCGTCGCGAGAATGTTCCCGCCCACGAAGAGGTGCGTGATGATGTGGGGGTTGTTCACGCCAGAGTCCTCCGTCTGGACGTGGTACACTTTCCCCTTGTGCTTGATGTTGTGGTTGAAGCCGGTGACGGCTTTCTCGAACGTCTTGGCCATTGGTGGAACCTGTCGGCAAGGTAGCAGAAGCCCAGAGGCCACGAGAACTTTCCGACCGGCCGTCACGACCCGCCGAGTCGCGCGAGATCTTCCGGCGTGTTGATGCTGTCGAGCACCTCGGGGTCGAGCGCTACCCGCACGTGAGAGACCGAGCCGATGAGCTCGCGCAGTGACGGGTTCGTCTCGAGCCTGGGCAACCAGGCCCCTCCGAGCGAGCGGCGGTAGAGCGCGAAGAGGGGCTCGAGCGAATCACCTCGCGTCGCGACCACCACCTCGACGTCGTCACGGCGCGCCGCCCGCAGCGTGTCGACGTGCCGACTGTGAAGCCGGGGCATGTCACCCGCCACCACCAGCACCCAGTCGGTCGAGGCCGAGAGCAGCGCCGTCACCACGCCGCCGGGCGCGCCTTTGCCTGCGACGACGTCACCCACGCAGGTGAGCCCGGGGAAGGCCTGCGGCTGTTGGGTGACGACGATCACGGGCGCGGTCGGCGCCAGCTCGAGCAGCCCTGCGAGAATGGAGCGCCCCCCCACTTCGACCTGCGCCTTCACCCGCCCTGCGAGCCGCCGAGCCGCGCCCCCAGCGATGATGGCAACGGAAAGGTCGC
>JAEUJR010000143.1 GCA_016793585.1 Archangium sp. | reverse complement strand
TGGTGACGGGCGCGACCACCGACACGGCACCGCTCTTCAACGCGCGCTCGTACGCCGCCTTCACGTCTGCGAACACGAGCATCAACTCCGCCGCCGCAGGAGCCTCGTTCGGCCGTGACGGGCGCACGTCGGGCACCATCGTCTTCACGAACGACTCCGCGACGAACGCGAGCGGCACGGCGCCCTTGAACTGCACGTACACGCCGCCCGGCGCGCGACTGGCGACCTCGAAGCCGAACGCCTGCTCGTAGAACGCGACCTTCTTCTCGATGTCGGGCGTGTAGAGAATCACGCCACCGAGCGTCACGGGCGTCGCCTTCGTCCCGATGCGCGCGAGCGTGTCGACCGACTGCTGCACGTGCATGGTGTTGCCGAGCGCGTCCGCTCCGGGGCCATCGATGGTCACCCGGTGCGTCACCTTCGTGCCGCCAGTGAGCCGCTGCAGCGTGTGCGTGAAGCGCACCGTCATCGGGCCCACCTTCGTCTCGTCGCTGAACGACACGTTCGGCGTCACCTCGGTGATGGTGAAGTCGAGCGCGGGCTTGCCGTGCAGCTTCAGCGTTCCGCGCGAGCCGACGGCGAAGGCACCGAGCGTCACCTGCTCGACCGCCTCGTCCCAGCCCTTCCAGCGATTCACGTCGGCGTAGTGCGGCCACAGCGTCTCAGGGGTGGCGGTGGAGAGGGACGAGAAGTCTTTCTGGAACATGGAGGCAGCCTCGGCGTGTGGGCTCCGTCAGTGGAGCGAGGCACACCATGACCGTGCGCACTGTCAGAACCTGTCAGGAGCCGCGCGCCTCACCGGATGCTGTCGGAGAACGTGCCGTCGACCACGACGGGTCCGATGTTCGGCAGCTCGAACTCCACGTGGTAGCGGCCCTTCACGACAGCACCCACCGAGAGCGTCGACGACCCGAGCGTCACCGTTCCCCGGACTGGCGTGAGCGCGATGGGCAGTGGAGACGGGCGTCCCTGGTCGTCGACCTCGTCAGTGCCCTCGTGCGTGAAGGCCTGCGCGACGAGCGTGCCCTGCTCTTCCCGGACGCGAATCACCATCACGGAACCGGTGAGCCGATGCAGCACGCGCTCCGAGAGCGAGACCGTTCCATCGGCGCCGCGTGAGGCCCAGCAGTACGCGCGCGGCCGGCCGCTCTTGGCGCAGTAGCGCTGCGCGAACTTGAACTCGTCGACCATGCACGTCTCTGCCGCACTACACGCTCCCGCCATGCACGCGCCCGAGGCCGACGCGATGACGCCGCCCAGCTCGCACGCGTTCACCACCGGCGGCAGCATCTGGCGGGTGTTGGAGCAGCTGAACGCGCACGTCTCGGCCTCGACCTGCACCGACGGGTCGACCACCACCGTCACGTTCGGCGCGAAGGGAAACGGCCAGTCGAGAATCGCGCCAGCGTCGATGGAGCCACCACCGTCGAGCACGACGACGTCATTTATGCCGGCATCGAGGGCAGGCAGTGCGACACCGCAGGAGAAGAAGAGGGGCAGCAGCAGGAGTCGAGCGTTCATGCCCAGCCGAAGAGCAACACGTGCGCCGCGCGCCAAGTGCTCGTCGAGACGATGACTCCGCGACTTCCAACGGCGCTCGTCGTGACTTTGCCGACGAGCGCCTCTCGGAAATTCAATGTCCTCTGCCAGAGGACACGTCACTCACAACGAGCGAAACACGGCGGTCTCGCCTTCGAGCGGCCCGCGATGGAGCGGCGGCTCGGCCTGCTGCAGCGCGTACTCCTCGTCGGTGAACAGCCGGCTGCGAATGAGAAACCGAAGCCCACGCGGCCCTTCGACCGAGAACCCCGCGCCACGGCCCGGCACGCAGTCGACCGTCAGGTGCGTGTGCTGCCAGTACTCGAACTGCTGCGCGCCGATGAAGAACGGCGTGCCCTCGACCTCACCCAGCAACACGTCGCGCTGCCCGATGCGGAACTCCTTCGCCGGGTAGCACATGGGCGCGCTGCCATCGCAGCAGCCACCCGACTGGTGGAAGACGAGGGGGCCGTGTTCGCCCTGCAGCGACCGAAGCAGCTCGGCCGCCGCGGGGGTGATGTCGACCCGACAAACGCGTCCGCTCATCAGAAGAAGCCCATCGCCTTGGGGTCGTACGAGACGAGCAGGTTCTTCGTCTGCTGGTAGTGGTCGAGCATCATCTTGTGGTTCTCGCGGCCGATGCCCGACTGCTTGTAGCCACCGAACGCCGCGTGCGCCGGGTACAGGTGGTAGCAGTTCGTCCACACGCGGCCAGCCTTGATGTCTTTGCCGGCCTTGAAGGCGAGCGTGCCGTTGCGCGTCCACACGCCGGCGCCCAGGCCGTAGAGCGTGTCGTTCGCGATGGCGATGGCGTCGTCGTAGTCCTTGAACTTCGTGACCGAGAGCACGGGCCCGAAGATCTCCTCCTGGAACACGCGCATCTTGTTGTGGCCCGCGAGCACCGTCGGCTGCACGTAGTACCCAGCCGCCGCTTCACCCGTGTGCACCTGGCGCGCGCCGCCGGTGAGCACCTTGGCGCCTTCTTTCTGGCCGATGTCGATGTACGAGAGAATCTTCTCGAGCTGATCATTCGACGCCTGCGCGCCAATCATCGTCGTCGGGTCGAGCGGATGACCCATCTTCACCTTCTTCACGCGCTCGAGCGCCTTCTCCATGAAGCGGTCGTAGATGCTCTCGTGCACGAGCGCGCGCGACGGGCAGGTGCAGACCTCGCCCTGGTTGAGCGCGAACATCGTGAAGCCCTCGAGCGCCTTGTCGAAGAAGGCGTCGTTCTCGGCCATGACGTCGGGGAAGAAGATGTTCGGGCTCTTGCCGCCGAGCTCGAGCGTCACGGGAATCAGGTTCTCGCTCGCGTACTGCATGATGAGGCGGCCCGTCGTCGTCTCACCCGTGAAGGCAATCTTCGCGATGCGGTTGCTCGACGCGAGCGGCTTGCCGGCCTCGAGGCCGAAGCCGTTCACCACGTTCAGCACGCCGGGCGGCAGCAGGTCGGCCATCGTCTCGGCGAAGACGCTCGCGGTGAGCGGCGTCTGCTCGGCGGGCTTGAGCACCACCGCGTTGCCCGCAGCCAGCGCCGGAGCCACCTTCCACGCCATCATCAGCAGCGGGAAGTTCCAGGGAATGATCTGCCCGACGACGCCGAGCGGCTCGTGAAAATGGTACGCCATCGTCTGGTGGTCGACCTCGGCGATGCTGCCCTCCTGCGCGCGCACACAGGCCGCGAAGTAGCGGAAGTGGTCGACGGCGAGCGGCAGGTCGGCGGCCAGCGTCTCGCGAATGGGCTTGCCGTTGTCGAGCGTCTCGAGAATCGCGAACTTCTCGAGCTGCTGCTCGAGGCGGTCAGCGACCTTGTTGAGAAGGTTCGCGCGCTCGGTGGCCGAAGTGCGGCCCCAGGCAGGCGCGGCGGCGTGGGCGGCGTCGAGCGCCTTCTCGACGTCTTCCGCGGTCGAGCGCGCCACCTTGCACAGCAGCTGGCCAGTGATGGGCGAGAGGTTGTCGAACGTCTGGCCCTTCGTCGCCGGCACCGACTTGCCGCCGATGAAGTTGCCGTACTCCTTCTTCACTTCGCACCGCGCCATCGCTGCAGCCACCGTGTTCGGAATCGCCATGTTTTCTGCTCCAGGGTTGGGGTTGAGACGCAGCCGCCCGAGGCAACGCTCGTGCCGACACCCCCGCGTGACGTTGCGCAAGGTTGCGGAGCGCTCTGCTGTCGCGTGCAACACGTGTCGCAGCGACACCTGTCGCGCGTCGCAACCCCGCGCGTTCTCTCGACGAGCTGCGTCTTGAAGGAGGCGTGTCTTGGCTCGAAGGTGACGGCGAATGCGTGATGAGCGGGACTTCGAATCGGCGTCAGCGCAGCTCGAGCGGCGTGGCGCCAGCGCGCCCGTGCTGAGAGACATTCAGCAGAGCTGGGAGCGCTCGCTGCTCGCCGGCGTCTCGCCCGCGCTCTCGTCGGCGCCGCTCGTGTTCAAAGAAGAGGCGCTGCAGCTCGCCCGTGAGGCCTCTGACTGGTGCGAGCTCGCCGAGTCGGTGCTGACGCCGCAGCTCGAGGTCGTTCAGGGCAGCGGGCACGTGCTGACGTTGTTCGACGCCGACGGGCGAATGTTGTGCAGCGCGGGCGACCCCTTCGTCCTCGAGCAGCTCGATGACATTCACTTCATTCCCGGCTCCGACTGGTCCGAAGCGGCTGCGGGCACCAACGGGCCGGGCACGGCGCTGGCGACGGGCAGAGCGGTGCACGTCGTCGGCTCCGAACACTTCGTGGCGGCGTGGCACCCGTGGCACTGCGCGGCGGTGCCGATTCGCGGGCCGGGCGACGAGCTGCTCGGCGCGTTGGACGTGTCGGGCCCCACGCAGCGCGCCGACCCACGCATTCTGCAGCTCGCGCGCATGCTGGGCGTGACGGTGGAGCAGGCGTTGCTCGCGCGTTCGTATCGCCGTCAGTCGCTCGTGTTGTCGCGGTACGCCGAGCTGGCGGCGCGGTACTCGCAAGACGCGCTGGTGGCGTTGGATGCTCAAGGCCGCGTGCTGCAGTCGACGAGCATCGCGAGCGCGCGCGGCCTGCCCGAGCGGCTGAAGATTCCGCCTGGCGTCACCGGGCTCTCGGCGCCGCCGCTGCAGGCGCGCTGGCTCGAAGGCGCGAGCGTGTACCCGGTGATGGAGGGCGCGGTGCGCATCGGCGCGTGTCTCGTCTCTCGCGAGTCGAAGCCCACCACGCGGCGCACGACCGCGGCTCCTCCAAGTCAGGTTCGGTATCGGTTCTCGCACCTCGTCGGCGCGGGCCTGGCGAACGCGGTTTCGCTCGCGCGCTCGGCCGCCTCGACGCCAATGCCGGTGTTGCTGCTCGGCGAGTCGGGCGTGGGCAAAGAAGTGTTCGCGCAGTCGATTCACGCCGAGAGCCCGCGACGCACGGCGCCCTTCTTGGCGGTGAACTGCGCAGCGATTTCGAGAGACCTGCTCGAGAGTGAGCTGTTCGGCTACGTCGGCGGCGCGTTCTCTGGAGCGAAGAGCGAAGGTGCCATCGGCCGCATCGAAGCCGCGAATGGTGGAACGCTCTTTCTCGACGAAATCGGTGAGCTGCCGATGCCGGCGCAGGCGGCGCTGCTGCGCGTGTTGCAGGAGCGGGTCGTCTCTCCCGTCGGTTCTGCCGAGACGCGACCCGTCGACGTGCGCCTCATCTCGGCCACGAACCGCAAGCTCGACGAAGCAGTCGCGCAGGGCCGGTTCCGGCTCGACCTGCTGCATCGGTTGAACGTGATTGCCGTCGACGTGCCCGCGCTGCGGGAGCGCATGGCCGACCTGCCCGCGCTGGTCGAACAGCTCTCACGCACCATCGAGCAGGAGACGGGGCTCGCGGTGAAGTTGACCGACGAGGTGCGTGAAGCGCTTGGCCGGCACACCTGGCCCGGAAACGTGCGCGAATTGCAGAACGTGTTGAGCCGGCTGGCGGTGCTGGGCCGTGAGCGGCCGGTGACCGTGAAGGACTTGCCGTTCACTCCAGCGCCGGCGTCAGCGGGTGGTGTGAATCACCAGATGCAGCACCTGCTCGACGTCATTCACTCCGCAAAGAACATGGCCGAAGCGGCCGAGAAGCTCGGCATCAATCGCAGCACGCTCTACCGACAGCTCGAGCGCCTGGGGCTCAAGCCCGGCCGCACCGCGAAGTCCTGAGTCAGAGAAGGCCTGCGCTCACTAGAAGCTGTCGGAACTCGATTGTGGCGAGATTGGCCACGTTCCCGTGGAGGGCAACCACCTTCAATGGGACGAGGGTACGACCAATGCGCAGCGGCTTGTGGGGAGCGGGCCTCGGCACATGACGGTAGGCCACAGCGACTCCGACAACACGGTGATCCTTCGCGGGTAGAAGGTCGAGCCTGTCTGTGCCCACGCGCCAAGCTCGATGGTGGGCTTCACCAACGGAATCTGGGTGCGGATGAAACCGCGACACACCTCCCTCAAGTTGCCGAAACGCCTTATCTGAGGGGTCTTCCTTTCCCTCTTTGGCCGCCAGTGTGCCTTTGAGTTCAATGAAGCAAACCCAGACCGTGTCATCAACAATTCCCACAATCACACCATCAGGGTGTGGTTCACCCTCCTCCCAGTCGGCGTCGTCAACGTCGAGATGGTAACCTGTGAGCGGGTCATCGCTCTCAACTGCAACGGTTTGTCTTGTCTTCTGGTCTCGAATCTCGACCCTCGTACGGCGCTTCTGTTGAGACACTGATGGAAGCTGCAAATCCGAGAGCTTCACTGCTCCCGCTCCGCTCGCTGGGTTCCGATTCGATTCAACTCCGCGGCAAGTTCGTCCGCAAGCTGCCCCAAGGGGCGCTCATCAATGAACGACTCGTGCCTATCAACAAGCGGCCTTGGTGGTACTCCGCTCTCGAATGCGTAGACCGAGACATCAGCTGCCTTGATTCGAAATTCAGCTTCCGGAACACCCTTGCTCTCATCTTCGCCCAACAGACCAGCCTGTATAAGATTGTTGAGTGCATAGAGAACAGTCATCGAATGGGTGGTTAGTACTACTCGAAAACCGCGATTGACCATGAAAGCCAGGAGTTTGACCATTTCGCGCTGAGCTGTTGGGTGCAGGTGAATCTCGGGTTCCTCAACGAAGAGAGTTAGCTGGGAACCCACGTCGCCTTTGGAGACAAGACCCAGGAGCGCTTGGCACACATGACCGAGGGACCAGTTGGCTCGCTGCCCAGACGAAGCCATGTCCAAATCGAACTGGATCTGACTTCTACTGACTCTCCACTTCCATTGATCACCTCGGCGACGTGCAACCCCACCAAGCGCGACCTCAGAGAGTTCACGAACAGCAAGCTGATCCAGTGTCTGGGGGTACGAATGCGCTGCCTCGACGTGCACGTCGAGCCAATGCGAGAACAGTTCAAAGGTCAGTGGCAACGAAAGCAAGGAGTGAGCACCACTGCTCCTGAGCATCGAGGTCATGACCCGTTCGGTCGGAAAGAACACTGCGTGGTGAAGGGCTTGGTCCGACGCGCGTAGTTGCTCTAGGAAGCGCGCTGTCGTCTTGTTGAGCGTGATTCTTCGATTCACCTGGTAGGCATGAAACTCTACCGTCCTAGGTGCCCTCGTTGGCCATTCCTCATCCTGTCCGCGACGCCAAGAGACGTGAACTGATCGGTTTGCAAAGGTCGCGAAAGCGCGATCGGCCGAGCGAAGGCGGTCCAGAATCCAACGGAAGAGGTCCGCGACCGGCCGCTTGGAAGCACCACGTTCTGCGCCCGCTCTGGCGAGAAGGAACGGAAGTTCCTCGAAGGCGTAGAGAACTTGGGCAATGAGCGACTTTCCGGTTCCCTGGCGCCCGACGAAGACCGTCAGTGGTCGGATTTCGAGCTCACAGCGCGGAACGGGCCCCAAGCCGCCGCTTGTAATCGCAAAGAGGTCAGTGTGCCGATCCCGTCGGGTCATGGCTTCGAGTATCGGCACGCTTCGTCGGAAGGAAAGAAAAAGGAACTGCTCCGCCCAACAACAAAGCCGCCTCTGAACGAGCAGGCGGCTTCGGTACTGCGGGAGGGGAGCTGTCTTCTTACCGGCTGCCGCCCGTCGCGCCACCCTTCTTGCGATTGAAGACGGTGGGCTCCTTGGGGTTGCTGGTGAGGTACGTGACGATGTCGCGCAGGTCGCTGTCGGGCAGGCGCGTGATGGTCCACGGCGGCATCTGCTTGTTCTGGTGCCCTTCGAGCCGGCGCACGCGACGCACGACCCAGTCAGGCTCGTACAGACCAGGCGCCCACACCGGGCCGACGCGGCCATCGAGGTGGCACGTCATGCAGTACTTCTCGGCGAGCGCCTTGCCCTTCGCGACGTCACCCGAGGTCGGGTCGCGCAAGAGCGTCTCCATCGAGCGGTAGTTGTTCGCCGCGTAGTCGAGGGGAGGCGCCGGGTCGGGGCTGATGGCGTCGATGAAGGCCTGCACGTCGGCCTCCTGCGCGGCGTCGAGGCCCGAGCCCTTCATGAACTGCTTCTGGCAGATGCTGGCCGCCGCGCCCGACGTCGCCGCGAAGCCGTTCCAGAACTTCGGCCGCTGGCCCGCGTTGTACATGGTGTTCGCCGCGCGAATGTGGCCGTCCTTCAAGAGAATGCCCGAGCGCTCGTCGCTCTTCGCGTGACAGTGGAAGCACGTCATCTTGTTGCCGGGGCCGCCGGTCTCTGGCGCGTGGAACAACCGCTCACCGCGGGCCTTGGCTTCCTCGAGCCCCTTGAAGAGGAACGTGAACTGCAGCGCCGGCTTCGGCTTGCGCGGGGCCTTCGGCTTCGGCTTCGGGGCAGGCGGCAGCACCTGCGCGACGGTCGGCTCGGGCACCTTCTCGACAGGCGGAGCGGTCGCCACGTTCGGCTCGGCCGGCTTCGGCGCGGGCTTGGGCACGAACGCGACCTCGAACGAGACGTCAGCCGTGTCGCCCAGCTTGAGGAACAAGCGCTGCGGACGCGAGATGTTGAAGTCTGCGAACGGCACCGAGAACGACCCCGACGCCACCATGCGCGCGTCGGACTCGAGGCGAACCTTGATGGGCATCGAGACCGCGCGGCGAACGCCGTGCACCTCGAAGCTGCCAGTGGCCTGCGCGGTGGCGGACGCTCCGACGGCGAGCGCAGCGGGAGCCGCCTGCGTGATGCTGTCGAGGCTGAGAATCGCGAAGGGGAAGCGCTTCGTCTCGAGGAACTCGACGCGCATGTCTTCGTCGCGCTGGTCGATGCCCGTGCGCAGCGTGCTGAGGTCGACCGCGAAGACCCCCTTGCCGCCACCCCACGCCTTCGGGTCCACGGTGAAGTTGCCCGAGATGGAGCGGGTCTCACCGTTCACGTCGTCGAGCGGGCCTTCGATGGTGAACCGCACGAAGCCGCGCGGCTTGGGAGCCACCATCCACACGTCGGCTGACGCCACCGCCGCGAGCAGCACGACGGCACTCGAGAGCACACGCTTCATCACGGCTCCTCCACGATGGCGGGACGCATGGGGCCGAGCACGCCCAGCAGCTCGCCCTTCTCTGCCGCCGGCACCTTGAACTTGTCGAGCGTGGCGACGAGGTGGCCCACCAGCGTGTCGAACTGCGCGTTGGTGATGCCCTGCCCCGCGTGCGCCGTCGTCATGTCGCGACCCGAGTACGTGCACGGGCCTCCGCTGCCGACGCACACCAGCTCGATGAGGCGCTGCCGAATGCGCGGCACGTGCGCGACGGCGAAGCCCGAGTTGATGCTCGCGTCTCCTGCAACGCGCCCGAGAAAGTCGTCGACGACGGCTTCGATGGCGGGCTTGCCTCCGAGGCGCTCGAACAGCGGCTTCTTCGGAGCGCCCTTCGCGTCGGCAGTCTTCCCGGCCGGAGCGCCAGGGTCAGCGGGTTTCGACTCGGCGGCCTTCGTCGTCGCACAGCCGACGAGGCACGTCACGAGCAGCGGCAAGAGACGTCGCATGCGGTTTTGACCTGGGTGAGGAGTGGAGAATCAGAACGAGCCGGTGACAGCGACACCGTTC
>JAEUJR010000136.1 GCA_016793585.1 Archangium sp. | reverse complement strand
CGTTCGCGTCATGCGCGGCACATTCCCTCGAAGTCGACCTCGTGGTCTAGGGTGGTTTTTCATGACGAGTGGACCCCGCGAAGTGCGCGCCCCCCGCGGCGCCGAGTTGTCGTGCAAGGGCTGGGTGCAGGAAGCCGCCCTGCGAATGTTGATGAACAACCTCGATCCCGACGTGGCCGAGCGCCCGCAGGATCTGGTCGTCTACGGAGGCACCGGTAAAGCCGCGCGCGACTGGCCGTCGTTCGATCGCATCGTCGCTGCGCTCAAGAACCTCGGTGACGACGAGACGCTGCTCGTTCAGTCAGGCAAGCCGGTGGGCATCTTGAAGAGCCACGCCGACGCGCCTCGTGTGCTGATCGCGAACTCGAACCTCGTCGGCAAGTGGGCCACGTGGGAGCACTTCCGCGACCTCGAGCAGCGTGGGCTGATGATGTACGGCCAGATGACCGCGGGCTCGTGGATCTACATCGGCACGCAGGGAATTCTGCAGGGCACCTACGAGACCTTCGTTCAGGCGGGGCGCACGCACTTCGGGTCTCCCGATCTCGCCGGGCGCGTGGTGTTGACTGGAGGGCTCGGCGGCATGGGCGGCGCGCAGCCCCTCGCCTGCACGATGGCGGGAGGCGTGATGCTCGCGGTCGAGGTCGACCCGAAGCGGGCCCAGCGGCGCATCGAGACCAGGTACCTCGACGTGATCGCGAAGGATCTCGACGAGGCGCTCGCGCTGGTGGCCGACGCGAAGGCGAAGAAGCTGGCGAAGTCGATCGGCGTCATCGGCAACTGCGCAGACGTGCTGCCCGAGCTGGTCAAGCGTGGGTTCAAGCCCGATCTCGTCACCGATCAGACGAGCGCACACGACCCGCTGGGTGGCTACGTGCCCAACCGCATGTCGCTCGACGAGGCGGTGGTGCTGCGCGCGAAGGACCCGAAGGCCTACGTCGAACGATCGCACCAGGCGATGGCGGAGCACGTTCGCGCGATGCTGGCGTTCCAGGAAGCCGGCTCGCACGTGTTCGACTACGGCAACAACCTGCGCGCGGGCGCTCAGCAGGCGGGCGTGAAGAACGCCTTCGACTTCCCTGGCTTCGTGCCCGCGTACATTCGGCCGATGTTCTGCCGCGGCGAAGGCCCGTTCCGCTGGGTCGCGCTCTCGGGTGACCCCGCCGACATCGCGGTGACCGACCAGGCGCTGATGGAGCTGTTCCCGCACAAGGAGCACATGGTGCGGTGGCTCAAGCTCGCCGGCGAGAAGGTGAAGTTCCAGGGGCTGCCCGCGCGCATCTGCTGGCTCGGTTACGGCGAGCGCGACAAGGCCGGCCTGCTCTTCAACGAGCTCGTGCGCACGAAGAAGGTGAAAGCGCCGATCGTGATCGGCCGTGATCACCTCGACTGCGGCTCGGTGGCGTCGCCCAACCGCGAGACCGAAGCCATGAAGGACGGCACCGACGCGGTCGCTGACTGGCCGATCTTGAACGCGATGATCAACGCCGTGAACGGCGCGTCGTGGGTGTCGCTGCATCACGGCGGCGGCGTCGGCATCGGCTACTCGATCCACTCCGGGCAGGTGATCGTTGCCGATGGAACCGAGGCGGCCGCGAAACGAATCGCCCGCGTGCTCTCGAGCGACCCGGCCATGGGCGTGCTGCGACATGCCGACGCCGGCTACGACGAGGCCACCAGCTGCGCGAAGGAGCGCGGTGTTCGGATTCCCGGCATCACCGCCTGATGGATCTCGTCATTCGCAACGCCTCCGAGGTCGTCACCTGCGATGGCCCGCTCGAGGCGCGGGCGGAAGAGACGCTCGGCCGGCTGCCGAAGGCCGTCATCGGCGTGAAGGACGGAAAGATCGCGTTCCTTGGCGCCGAGTCCGCGCTGCCGGCCTCTGCCGCGACCACCATCGATGCGCGCGGCGGCTTCGTGGGGCCGGGCTTCGTCGACTGCCACACGCACGTCGTGTTCGCCGGCGATCGCAGTGACGAGTTCGAGCAGCGCTGCCAGGGCAAGACGTACCTCGAGATCGCAGCGGCGGGCGGTGGCATCGCGCGCACCGTGTCGGCCACGCGAAAGGCCACCGAAGACGAGCTCGTCGCACTGGCGAAGCCGCGGCTTGGGAGGCTGCAGGCGCAGGGCGTGACGACGGCCGAGGTGAAGTCTGGCTACGGGCTCGACGAGCGCTCCGAGCTGGCGATGCTGCGCGCGATTCGGCGGTTGAGCGCAAAGCAGCCGATCGAGCTCGTCGCCACCTTCCTCGGCCTTCACGCGGTGCCAATCGAGTTCAAGCAGAACCGCGCCGAGTGGGTTCGCATCTGTGTCGACGAGCTGCTTCCGCAGATCGTGCAGGCAGGGCTCGCTTCATTCTGCGACGCCTTCGTCGAGCAGTCGGCCTTCACGCACGACGAGGCCCGCTTGCTCGGCGCGAAGGCGCGCGCGCTGGGCCTTCCGCTTCGGCTTCACGTCGATCAGCTCACGGCGAACGGCGGCGCGCAGCTCGCGGCTGAGCTTGGCTCCGTCACGGCCGATCACCTCGAGCAGATCACGCCCGATGGCATCGCGGCGCTGAAACGAGCAGGTACCATCGCGGTGCTGGCGCCGACCTCGACCCTCTTCGCGAAGGCCCGGCCGTTCGCGCCCGGCCGCGCGCTGCGTGACGCCGGCGTTCCCGTCGCGCTGTGCACGAACTGCAACCCCGGCTCCTCGAACTCCGAGAGCGTCAGCCTCGCGATGGGGCTTGCGTGCGTCGAGAACGGGCTGACGCCGGCAGAGGCCTACCTCGGCTTCACGCGGGTCGGAGCGCTCGCGCTTCGTCGCCCCGAGCTCGGCCGAATCACGCTGGGCGCTCCCGCCGATCTCGTCGTCTTTGCCTGCGACTCGTATCGTGCGCTGCCGTACCACCTCGCGATGAACGAAGTGGCGGTCACCCTCAAGGCCGGGCGGGTCGTCACCCACACCACCTGATCGGCGCGCCCGCGCTCACGATGGTATGTATGAGTGGCTCAGGAGGCAGTGTCGATGTGCCGGTTGTTCGCCGTTCGTGCAGACAAGCCCGTCAGGGTTCATCGAGCCTTCGACGCGCTCAAGCAGCAGGCGCTCGAGCACAAAGACGGCTGGGGCATCGCGCGCTTCGACACCCAACCGCCGCACGTCGAGGTGAACGTCACCCCGGCCCATGCGTGTGAGCGCTTTCGTCAGCTCGGCGAAGAGCTCGCGACGCAGTCGATGATCACGCACATTCGGCTCGCGTCGGTGGGTTCGGTCACCGAGAAGAACGCGCACCCCTTCGTCGCGCGCGGGTGGGCGTTCATGCACAACGGCACGGTCGCGCAGTTCAAACAGCACCGCGACGCGATTCGCAGCCACGTGGCGCCGGAGCACCTGGCGCACATTCGTGGCGAGACCGACAGCGAGACCTGCTTCGCCCTGTTCCGCACCGTGCTCGACCCCATCGAGAACCCCGGGCTCGACGACCTGAAGCGGGCGCTGTCGCGGGTGATGAAGACCGTCTCGGCCATCACCGATCACGGTGAGGCGAAGTCGGCGATGAACTTTCTGGTGACCGACGGTCAGCGCATGGTGGCGACCCGTCGTGGTCGAACGCTGTTCTGCACGGCCGAGCCGGGCGCCCGCTACATCGCGAGCGAGCGCCTCTGGCCAGACGGAGCGTGGACCGAGGTTCCCGAAGATGGCGTCGTCAGCATCGACGCGAACCTCGATCTCACGCTCTCGAAGCTCTCCGACTGGAGCTGATTACTTGAAGCCGTTGGCGCAGTCGGCCGACAGCTTCGAGGTGACGCCCGTGCCCGAGATGGTGACGATCTGGCCGACGCAGGCCGTGTACGCATCGGCGGCCGTCTTCTCGCTGCCCGTCGCGCAGGTGGGAACCGCTTCGATGCACTTCGTGTAGCTGTCGAGAA
The DNA here is from genome assembly GCA_016793585.1 of Archangium sp. Next base: position 3,988 of record JAEUJR010000136.1, on the reverse strand, counting down.
TCGTCATGTCGGCCGACGTGCACTTCGAGAGCGACGAGTTGCAGGTCGACGCCGAGAAGCTGGGCGTGATCGTCACCGTCGCACCGCTGCTCATGTACGCACAGGAGGTCTTGCCGCTGCCGAGGAACTTCTTGTTCGCCGCGTCGATGCGCTCGCACGTGCCGCCACCGCAGCCCGTCATCGCAAACACCGAAGCCATCGCCACCGCGACCTGAATCATCATCTTCATGCTGTTGTCCTCTCCCTGGCCCGAATGCCGGGCGCTGTTCGTGAGGTCGACCCCCACGGGCGCGCCATAGACGAGGCGCTGCTTCGGGTATTCAGAATGCGCACAAACGATTGACGCGCCGCCGTGTAGGGTTGCCCGTCATGAGAACCCTGAGCGCCCTGGTCGGTCTCTTCGCGGTGTCTGCAGTGGCGGGTGGTCGAACGGTCGACGGCGTCGCCACCGACTGGACCGGAACGGCTCCGACCGGCGCTCACACGGCCGCCTCATCGAACGACGAGTGGATTCTTCGCGAGGTCGCGGGTGATCGCCGCACCGACCCGGGAATGACCGACGACAACGACGTGACCGAGGTTCGCCTCACCACCGACGGCACGTACCTGTACGGCCTGGTTCGCATGGTGAACATCAATACGGCGGGAGCGCCACACGTCGCCATCGGCATCGACACGTTGCAGCCGGGCGGCCAGGCGTTCCTCGGAGACGAGAGCAACCTCGGCGTGCGTGACGGCATCAGACCCAAACGGCAGCTGGCGCTGCACTTCAACCCGGTTGGCGCGCCCGTGATCGAGTGGTTCGACGCCGGCAGTTGGTACGACATTCCCGGCTCGCAGATCGCGATCTCGACGACGAACGAGCTCATCGAGTTTCGGGTGCCGCTGATCGATCTGAACGCGCTCACCGACACGTCGACGTTCGTGTTCACGCTCGCGACGTTCACCAACGCGTCAATCTGGAACAACGACGGAGATGGCACCGCGACCGATGCGGTCGATGCGTTGGGTATTCCCGAGCAGGGCACCGCCAACGCGTGGGACCGCGAGATCAGCAACGGGCAGATCGACGTGGGCTGGCGAATCACCTTGCGTGGGCCCTCGACGTCACCGACCGGCACCGTTGGTGGAGCGTGTCAGCCGGGCTTCTTCTCGGCGACGGGCTTCGCGCCCTGCAGTGCGTGTCCTGCAAACCGCTTCAGCGCAACGCTCGGCGCGCTGGTGTGCAGCGACTGTCCTGCCGGAATGACGGCAGACGCTGGCGCAGGCAGCTGCTCGTTCTGCGACGTGGGCACCGCTGGAGCCACCGCGGGTGGCGGCTGCACGAGCTGCACCGCGGGAACCTTCAGCGCGACACAGGGCTCGCCGGTGTGCACGGCCTGCTCGGTGGGCTCCGCGAGCGACGCCGGGGCGAGCGCGTGTACCCAGTGTGCACCGGGGCGCTTCGCTTCGACGTCAGGCTCGGCCAGCTGTGCGCTGTGCGCGCCGGGCGCGTTCGCTTCGACGCAGGGCTCGGCGTCGTGCGCGAGCTGCTCCCCCGGCACTTTCGCAGCCGACGCGGGGTCGACGTCGTGTACTCAGTGCACCGGCGGCCGCTACTCGGGAGCGGGAGCGATCTCGTGTTCGACCTGCGACGCCGGCACCTTCTCGTTGCCCGGCGCGCCCTCGTGTACCGCTTGCGCCGCGGGGTCGAGCTCGGCGACCGGCGCCTCCGCCTGCACGCAGTGTTCGCCCGGCTCCTTCGCCGCGAATGCAGGCGCCACGAGCTGCACGCCGTGCGCACCCGGCACCTTCACGGGAGCCACTGGCTCGCTCGGCTGTGCGCCCTGTGCACCAGGCCGGGTCTCGCCCGACGCCGGAGCCGCCTCCTGCTCGATCTGCGCGGCGGGCCAGTTCGCTGCCCTCTCGGGCCTGACGACTTGCAGCACCTGTGCGGCGGGGACCTTCTCGACGACGGGCGCTTCGGGCTGCACCCAGTGTCAGCCGGGCACGGCTTCGTCAGCCGGTTCGGGCTCGTGTACCAACTGCCAACCCGGCACCTTCTCGTCGACGGCCGGCAGCGCGAACTGCAGCGCCTGTCCTGCCGGTAGCGCGCAGGCAAACTCGGCCGCGACGTCGTGTACCGCCTGCGGAGGCGGCACCTTCTCGAGCAGCACCGGCGCCACCTCGTGCACCAATTGTGCGGCGGGCACGTTCTCGGCCGCGAGCGGCGCGACGAGCTGTGTGACGTGTGGCGCTGGCCAGTTCTCTGGAGCGGGTGCGCAGGTGTGCAGCGCCTGCAGCCCCGGCACGTTCTCGAGCGCGGGCGCTGGTTCATGCAGCCAGTGTCAGCCGGGGTCGTTCTCTGCCGCGGGTGCCGGTTCCTGCACTCCCTGCCCCATCGGCTCGGCCGCGGGCACGGCGGGCTCCGACATCTGTCTGGCCTGCATGCCTGGCCAGTTCGCGTCTGCACCGGGCTCGACGACATGCCAGCCCTGCGCTCCCGGCACCTTCTTCGGAGGCACGGGCGCAGGCGAATGCTCCATGTGCCCGGCGGGAACCTTCGCTGCGAACGCAGGCTCGGTGCTCTGCCAGCTCTGCCCTGCAGGGACGATGTCTCAGGCAGGCGCCTCGATGTGCACCTCGCGCGACGCGGGCACCGCCGCTGACGCCGGGTCGGGAAACTCGGACGCCGGTGCGGTGGTCGACGCCGGCAACCCGTTCGACGCCGGCCTCACGCCCGACGCGGGCGTGAACGACGCGGGCTCGCTGGTCGACGCTGGCGTTGCAACCGACGCAGGTTCGGGCGCCGATTCGGGCGTGAGCTCGAACGACGCTGGCGCTGACGCCGGCTCGCCAGGTGACGCAGGTGCGGCCGATGCTGGTGCTGGTCGCGACTCGGGCGTCGCCATCGCAGACGCTGGCGCCGCACCGTTCGCCGCAGGCAGCGCGCGCGACGCAGGCATGGGCACGCCGAACGACCCCGGCGGCTGTGGCTGCACTGCGACCCCATCTCCGCTCTGGATCTTCGCGGCAGCGCTGCTCCTCGCCCGCCGCCGTCGTCAGGCACAGTCATGAAGCCTTCGGAGCTGTCGGTCACCCATCACTTCGTGCAGCTGCCGAAGCTGCGCATGCATTACGTCGAGAAAGGCCATGGCCCCATAGTCGTGCTGCTCCACGGCTTCCCTGAGATGTGGTGGTCGTGGCGCTATCAGCTCGACACCCTGGTCTCCGCGGGCTTCAGGGTGATCGCTCCCGATCAACGTGGGTACGGAGACACCGACAAGCACGGTCCGTACGATCTCGACACCCTCGCGCAGGACATCTGCCATCTGATCGAAGCGGTCGCAGGGCGTCAGGCCGTGAAGATCGTCGGCCATGACTGGGGCGGAGCCGTCGCGTGGCACCTGGCGTCACAGCGGCGTGAGTTCGTCGAGCGCGTCGCAGTGCTCAACTGCCCTCACCCGGCGGTGATGCGAAAGGCGCTGCTGAACAAGGCGTCCTGGGCGCAGGTGAAGCGCTCCTGGTACATGTTCTTCTTTCAGCTGCCGTTCCTGCCCGAGTACTTCCTCACGAAGGACGACGCCGCGATCATGCCGCGCACGCTGCGCGCCTCGTCAGTCGACCGCAGTCACTGGACGGACGACGATGTGCGCCCGTTTCAAGACGCGATTCAGCGGCCGGGCGCTGCGTCGGGAATGCTGGGCTGGTATCGGGCCGCGATTCGTGACGGCTTCAGACGCCCGTTCTCGGCGCCGAAGTACCCGCCGATCACCTGCGAGACGACGCTCATCTGGGGCAAGGGCGATCCCGCGCTCGACTTCGACGTGCTGGTGCCCGGCACCGAGGCGTTCGCGCCGAGGCTGAAGATCGTGCCCATCGAGGGCGCCGGTCACTTCGTGCAGAGCGAGCGGCCCGACGAGGTGAACGCCGCGCTCGTGAAGTTCCTCAGTACGACCACGGGAACTTCTTGAAGTTGCGCTTTCGCTTCTGAACGAACGCGTCGCGC
>JAEUJR010000135.1 GCA_016793585.1 Archangium sp. | reverse complement strand
GTGGCCCCTGTCAGCAGGAGTTCCCATCGTGGGTGATCAGTACGCACTCAAGTTCATCTCGGGCAAGTACCAGGGCGGCGAGTTTCCGCTCAAGTCCGAGAAGCCCTGTGTCATCGGCCGCTCGAGCGAGCTCGACATGGTGCTCGTCGAAGACATGGTCTCGCGCAAACACGCGAAGATCACCTGGGCCGCCGGCAAGCTGAACATCGAAGATCTCGGGTCGACCAACGGCACCTTCGTCAACGGCGAGAAGATTCTGAAGCCGTCGCGCATCAAGGAAGGCGACCGCATTCTCATCGGCACCTCGATTCTCAAGCTCGTCAAAGCGGGCCAGAGCGCCGAGATGACCGACGCGCAGGTGAAGCAGAACCTCGAGCAGGTGGCAGCCCAGCAGTCGGCCAAGCAGACGAAGACGGCCATGACGGGCAAGCTCGAAGAGGTTCCGCTGCCCGACCTGCTGCAGCTCTTCTACACGTCGAAGAAGAACGGCGTGCTGGTGGTGAACGGAGACCGTGAAGGCAAGGTCTACCTGCGCCAGGGCAAGGTCTATTACGCCGTCATCGACGACAACCACGATCTGGGGCCGCAGAAGAGCTTCAACCGCATCGTGACGTGGGAGCGCGGCGAGTTCGAGCTGCGCCCGCCCGACCCGCAGGAGTTCATGGTCGAGCTCGACTCGTCGACCGAAGCCCTGCTGATGGATGCGCTGCGCCAGCTCGACGAGCTGCGCCGCATTCAGGGTGATCTGCCCGCGCCCGACGCGACGTTGACCCTCGCGGTGCCGATGACGCCTGCGCTGCGCGATCTGACGCCTGAAGAGCTCGACGTGCTCCAGCTGATCATCAACTGGGGAACGATGCAGGGCGCGCTCGATCATTCGCCCGTCGACGACCTGGTGGTCTCCACCGCGGTCGTCAGCCTGATGCAGCGCGACTACGTTCGGCTGGTCTGACGAATCCTCCGGGGCCCGGCCCGCATCTCCTGAAGCATGAGCTTCGGAATGTGGGTCGCCGTCTTCGTCGTCGGCGTCATGCTGGTGCTGCAGGTGCTGCCGGTCGTGCTGTCGCGGAAGGCCATCGGCAAGCAGGTGCCCGAGCTGGTGCCCTTTCTCAACGACACCCAGAAGCAGGCGTCACGGCTGCTCGTCTATTTCTGGAGCCCCACCTGCGCGGTCTGCAGGCCCATGTCGAAGGCCATCGACGCCATCGGCTCCGACGCAATCGTGAAGGTCAACGTGATGGAGGCGATGCCGTTGGCCCAGGCCTTTCACGTCATGGGCACTCCCTCGGTCGCGGTGGTCGAAGGCGGGGTGGTGAAGGCGCTGCAAGTCGGGGCGCGCTCCGAAGCGCAGCTGCGCGGGCTGCTTCAGTCTTCGACCTGACACCACGAGAGCTTCTTGTCGGGCGTCGGGTCTTCGCAGCGGCTCCAGGTGCGGCCGCTGACGGAGTCGACCAGCATGATCTGGAATGCCTCGGCGATACGGTAGCGGCCCGACGGGCCTGCGGGCAGCGGGTTCGCGTTGAACTTACACCACGTCGACTTGCCGGCCTTCTTGGGGCTGGGGCACAGGCTCCACGTCACGCCAGTCTGGGTGTCGAGCTTGAGCGTCAGCTCGCTGGCCTTGAGCACCTGGTAGCGGCCCACCTCGGAGGGCGAGGGCGCGTCGTTCACGATGGTGATCTGCGCGAAGGCAGGCGCGGCGAACGAGAGAGCGAGCAAGGCGAGAGTGCGCATGTGCGCTCGACTGCACCACGACCTCCCGACGCTTTCCAGCCGTCAGCTTCGCGATGGGAGCCGGCACACCGACTCGTCGAAGAACCCCGCCGAAGGAACGCCGAGCCCCTGGTTGAACCGCGACCAGAAGTTCACCTGCGCGATGGTGGTGGCGAGCACGACGAGCTCTCGTGGGTCGAACGCGGCGCGGAGGCTCTCGGTGAGCTCGGCCGAGACGACGACTGGCGTGATGCTCAACGCCTCGGCGTAACGGGCCGCGAGGTGAGGGCGAACACCCAGCGCGCTCCACGCCTCTCTGCGAAGTTCGACGAGCGACTTCAGCTCGTCATCGGTGAGCCCCGCGCGTTTCCAGGTCGCGGCGTTCATGTCGAGGCAGAAGGGACAACCGGCGACGGCGCTCGAGACGATGCGCGCGGTGGCGAGGCTGCGGCCGTCGAGATCGCCGGGCGCTCCTGCCGCGAGGGCCTCGAAGACGCCGACCCCGACGGCTCCTTTTGGAAATCACGCGAGCAGTCGGCCGGGCAGTGGGTCTTTCCCCGTGATGCGCCTGGCGACCCACAGCAACGGCCGCAGGAGCAACGGAGGCCGCTGGGGCGGCGAGACCACGAGCGATTCCATGGTGCTGTGATGCCAGAACCGGGCGGCGCGATTCCAGCTACTCCGCCAGGCCGTATTCCTTCAGCTTGCG
>JAEUJR010000118.1 GCA_016793585.1 Archangium sp. | reverse complement strand
AGCGGCTCGTAGTCACGCACCTTCTTGGTGTCGACCTTCGCCACCGAGATGCGCATTTTGATTTCGGCCGAGCTGCAGTCGTAGATGCCTTCGGCGAAGTAGCAGAGGGGCACCGAGCCGTAGCCCTCGAAGTAGGTCGTGTCGGGAACGGCGAGGTAGCGGCCGGTCACGTCGAAGTACTTCAGCTTGCGGGCATCGCCTTCACCCTCGTACTCGAAGCTGGGCCAGTCCTGCGGGTCTTCGGTCTTCTCGTTGGGCTGAATCCAGTTGGCGCTCGTCGAGCTGCCGAGCGGGTTCTGAACGGTGCCCCAGTTCATGCCCGACATCGTGTTGAGCACGTTGGTGGCCCAGTTCACGCGAATGAACTCGCGCTGGTTCCAGTATCGGTCCGAGGTGTTCTCGGAGATGACGTTGGTCTGCTCGCCCGTCGCCGGGTTGTAGCCACGCTGAATGTCGAAGTGGCTGGTGATGGGGAACGCGACGACCGGCGCGCCGTAGTACTTCTGGCCGCCCGTGCACTTGCCGTCACGGTCGCAGTACTTGGCCGTGGTGCCCGAGACGATCGACGTCTTGTCGACGTTGGGCTCGATGCCGAGCATGTACGGGTACGAGCGGTACCCGACGAGGTGGTTCTCCTGCACCTCGAACACCAGCTTCTCCATGCCGCCGGTCTGACCGGGGTACGTGAACTGGGTGTTGTGCGGGGTGTACGTGACGGAGTTGCGGAAGTACCACTCGCCATCGAGCAGGTCGCTCTTCCGCATGACGTTCGGCTGCACGCGGTTCACGTCGCCGTTGCTCTGCGCACAGGCAGCGGCGAACAGCGCGAGGGCGGCCGCGGCCAGCCTTCGAGCCCAGGGTGACTGCTGATTCATGATGCCTCCGTGACGGTTCGACTTCTGGTTCGACAGGGTTGAAGAGTTCGACATGGGAGATCTCAGTAGGCCGCGCCCAGCGAGACGACGATGCTGGTGTTGTTCGAGGCGGCGTTATCGAAAGAGCCGAGGGGGAAACGAACCGCCCACACCGCGTCCTTGCGAACGAGCGGCGTCTGCTCGGTGTACATGTAGAAGTCGAGGTTGTAGTGCTCGTTGAGCTGGTACGAGAGGCCGAGGAAGGTGCGCGTCACGTCGGCCTCGCCCAGCCCGCCCTGCGCGACCGGGTTGCCGTTGCTGTCGAGCGCCTGCGGAATCGTGGGGTCGCCCACCGCAGCGAGCTGCTCACGGAAGGTGTGCGAGTAGGTGTAGCCACCGAACGCGATCAGGTTGCCCGTGATGCGCCAGTTGACGTTGCCGCCGAGCGACAGGGCGAAGTTCGGGTTCGCGCCGTTCGACACGCAGAAGACGTCGCTGTCGCGGCACACGAGCACGGCAGTGCCGAGGGCGTCGCGCGTGGTGGCCGAGGCGTTGGGCTTGCGAATGCCGTTGACGGGCGAGGTGTAGACGCCCTTCGAGGCTCCGCCCGAGAGGCGAAAGTCGAACGAGCCGACCGGGCCGGCGTTGAACGAGCGGGTGACCGCAGCGCCGAGCGAGACGGTGGTGATCATGCCGGCCGTGAACGACTCCTGCGTCGCCGGAATCACGAGACCAACAGACGGGGTGAAGCCGATGCCGGTGACGGCCTTGTCGCGGAGAATCGAGGGAGCGACGAGCCCGAGGCGAATGTCCTGGGGGAAGAAGCGGCGGCCGTTCGGCGTGTCAGGCAGCGTGTACTCGTAGTACGCGATGACACGGCCCGAGGCGGCCAGCGTCACGCCACCCGGGTGGAAGAGGTACGTGGCCGAGAGGCTGGGCGCCGCGGTGAGCGACGCGTAGTACTGCGGGTTGATGAACGTGCCCGTGCCGATGTAGTGGTCGAGGCCAAACGCGAACTGAAAACCCGACTGCTTCGCCTGCTCTTCAGGCGTGCGGGCCTGAACGGCGTTGGCGAGCGCGTTCTGCTGCTGAGCCGCAGCCGCCGCCTTGGGGTCCTTCGCCGCCTTGTCGTCTTTCTTCTCGTCCTTCGACTCGGTCGTGGTCGTGGTGGTGGTCGTCGTCTGCTGGGCCTGCGCGGAATTCTCAGGCTGGGCGGTCGTTGGAGCAGCGTCGGCCAGCGCCAGGGCGGGCACGATCACAGCGGTGAGCACGGCTGAGAGAAGACGCTTCACGCAGACCTCCGGGTGTTGCGGGCGGGGCTGGGGGCAACTTCCGTACCCAGGCACCCGTGATTCGTTTCGCCAGTGAAAACAGGGACTTTTGCCTCGATTGCACCCTGCTGCCCTGCGTCGGGTCTGGCAGGGAGGCAGCCAGCCGTTAGCGATCGGGTCAGCTGGAGTCGGCAATTCGACAACAAATCGGCACCCCTGAGTGTCGTAGGCACAGGTATGGAAAGCCGCGGCGGCCTAGCACACGTGTCAAACGTGGATCAATCTGAGCGGTGTGCCGGGGTGTGTCATCAGGGCACGAACCGCGTTACGGGAGCGTGCATGGCCGACTTTGGGGCGGGCAACTCGGTGTTCCAGAACGTGGTCGAGGTCGCGTCGGCGACGGTGCGCACCTACGACGGAGACTCGCTCGAGGTGCAGGGTGGCGCGTGGTTGGCGCCAGAAGAGGTGCTCCGCACGACGAACGAGCTCGAGCGGCTGCGGGCGCGGGCCGCCGAGCAGGACGCGCTGCCGAAGGTGCTGCCGGTGCTCATCTGCACGGCGGGCCTGGCGGGGCTGGCGCTGGGGTTCTGGCTGGGCCGCCGCCGCGACGACGACTGATGGTCAGCGGGGCTCGAGCCGCTCGGTGGCGAGCAGGCGCTCGAGGCGGGCGGGCTCCATGCGGAGCATCAAGGTCTTCTCGCCGGTGTACGTCACCGCCCCGGCGGGCGCGTCTTTGCCCTTTCTCACGCGCTTCACCGGCACGTAGCTGACCTCGCCGCGGGGCTCGCCCTTCAGGTCGGAGTGGTGCAGCGCCAGATGCGCGGCGTCGAGCAACACCTCGGGTGGCAGCGCGAGCTCTTTGCGAAGGGGCACCACCACGTGGGCGCCAGGAGCGCCGCGAACGTGGAACCAGACGTGCCAGGGGCGCGCGACCTTGAACGTCAGCTCGTCGTTGTGCGCCGAGCCGCGGCCGACCCAGATGGGGTGGTCGCCGTGGCCGCGGTATTCCTTGTACGGGGCCATCGCCACGTCCTGCTGGTTCGAGGCCTTCTTCGAGGCGGGCGCCTCGACGGGAGCGCTCTGCGCCTTCGCGAGTTCGAGCTCGAGCCGACGCTGTTCGTCGTCGAGCTGGGCGAGGCGCTTCGCCGCGAACTCCATGCCGCGCAGAATTCGTTTGTATTGATGAAACCGCCACTCCACTTCCTGCTTCGGCGCCCGAGCGGGGTCGAGGGTGATGGAGCGTTCGACGATCTCACCGTCAGCTCTGTACTCGGGCAAGGTCACCTGCTTCGCCCCTCGCGAGAGCCGATGAAGGTTCTGCGCGAGCAACTCGCCCTCCTGTTTGTACAATTCTGCCTGCGCGCCCCGATTCGTCTCGGCGCGGACCTTTTCACGCGTGCGCTCGAGCTTCTTGAGCTTCGCCTCGATGGGCGCGAGCCGGGCCTTGAGCCAGCGTTCGGCTTCCTGGCTGCCGAACAGCTGCTCGGCGCCGTGGGCCAGGCGCAGGTGCACGAAGTCGCTCTGCAGGCGGCTCACCGATTCCTTCACCGGGCCCTCGGCGGGTGGCGCCCAGGTCGTGCCGGGGCGGAAGCCGGTACGAAACGGGTGGGAGATCGCCAGCACCCTGCCCTCCCTCGTGGTGAGCGCGATGCCTGGCGAATCGGCGTACTCGAGCAGCAACGTTCGTGCGTGCTCGGTGCCCTCACGCTCGGCCTTCAGGTGCAGCAAAACCACCCGCCTCGACTCGACGCTCTCGACGTCGACCAACCGCGCGCCGATCAACTCCCGGCGAAGCACGCTCTGCCAGGCCGGTGGCTCAGGCGGGTTCGGCGGGCGCTTCTCGACCACCGAAATCCGGCTGCTTTTCACATCACAACACACCAGCACCGTGACGCTGCGACCGGGAATGCGAAAC
>JAEUJR010000114.1 GCA_016793585.1 Archangium sp. | reverse complement strand
CTTTCACGACGTCTTCCTGCCCATCGCACGGCAGTTCTCGCCCGACCTCGTGCTGGTGTCGGCCGGCTTCGACCCGCACCTGGCCGACCCCATCGGCGGCATGAACGTGAGCGAGCGCGGCTTCGCGGCGATGGCGAGCGCCATGAAACAGCTCGCGACCGAGGCCTGCGGCGGCAAGCTCGTGCTGCTGCTCGAGGGTGGCTACGACCTCGACGGCCTCGCGCAGTCGGTGCACGCGTGCGTCGAGGTGTTGAGCGGCGCACGCACCGACGAGTTCCCCACCGGCGTCGGCCCGTCGACGAAGCGCGCCATCGCCGACACGTGGAGCGCCCAGCGCCCCTTCTGGAACCAGGGCACATGACTCGCGTGATGTACGTGCACGGCCTCGAGTCGGGGCCAACGGGCAAGAAGGCGAAGCTGCTCGCCGAGGCCGGCTTCGACGTCACCGCGGTGCTCATGCCCTGCTCGCGAAAGTACGCGCTGCGAGATCCACTCATCGCGCTCTGGGCCCTCGTCAGCCTCGCGCTCGTCATCGGCGGGGTGCTGTCGTCGTGGCCGTCGTTGGCAGCAGTCGCAGCCGTCGTCGCGTACGGCGCGTTCTTTCCCGTGAAGGCGCTCGTCACCCGGCGCGTGCTCGAGCGCAGCGTCGAGGTGCAGCGCCGTCAGCTCGAGCTCGCCAGGCCCGATGTCGTGCTCGGCTCGTCGTTCGGCGGAGCAGTGTCTCTCGAGCTGCTGCGCCGTGGCCTGTGGCGTGGGCCGACGGTGCTCCTCTGCCCTGCGCACGAACGCGTCACCGAGCGCGGCTGGCAGCGCCGTCACCCGGGCTTCGCGGGCGTTCCCGACGAGGTCGTCGCGGGCGTGCTCGTGGTGCACGGCACGAAGGACGAGACGGTGCCCCTCGAGCACTCGCGCCGGCTGGTGTCGGGCACGCGGGCACGGCTGCTGGTCGTCGACGACGACCACCGGCTCACGCAGTCGGCGACCGCCGAGCACCTCGCGGCCTGGGTCGCGCTGGCACGTTCGGCCGCCACACCTCCCTGACGGCGGCTACAGTCGCGGCGCGGCATGGCCACCCGACGAGTCGCCTCCATCGACGTGCTGCGCGGGGTCGCGCTGCTCGGCATTCTCGTCATGAACATTCAGGCGTTCGCGCTGCCGCACGCCGCGTACCTGAACCCGAGCGCCTACGGCTCGCTCGAAGGGCTCGACGGCGTCGCCTGGTCGCTCAGCCGCCTCTTCTTCGACTTCAAGTTCATCAGCCTCTTCTCGACGCTCTTCGGCGCCTCGCTCGTGCTCGCGGGAGACTCGTCGAACCCCAGGCGCCGGCTGGTGTGGCTGATGGTCTTCGGCTGCGTGCATGGGTACCTCATCTGGTTCGGCGACGTGCTCTTTGCGTACGGGGTGACGGGCCTGGTGCTGCTCGGCCTCGGCGCGAAGGACTGGTCGGTGCGGCGCCAGGTGACGGTGGGCTTCGCGCTGCTGCTCGTCTCTCCGCTCGTGGCTGCGGTCGGAGCGATTCTGCTCGACGACCTGCCAGCCGCGCTCGTGGCCGACGTGCACCTGCACTACGACGCCTCGACGGCGCAGGCCGAGCTGACCGCCTTTCGCGGCGGGTGGCTCACGCAGCTGCCGTTGCGCGCCGCCATCTCGTTCGACCAGCAGACGACGAGCCTCGTGCTCGAGACGGGCTGGCGGGCGGGCGGCTGCATGCTGCTGGGCATGGCTGCCCTGCGCGCACGCGTCTTCGAGAAGGACTCGCCGATTCCCTGGTGGCCGTGGGCTCCGCTGGCGCTGGGCTTCGGGCTGCTCGTCTCGGGCGCCGGGCTGTGGCTGCAGTGGGCGTCGAACTTCGACTTCCGCACCTGGCTGTACGCGCAGTCACTCCACGAGCTGGGCTCGATGGGCGTCGCGGCGGGCCTCGGGCTGAGCGTGGTGACGTGGGCCCATCGGAGCGCAGACGCCATCATCGTGCAGGCCATCGGCCGGTTGGGCCGCGTCGCCTTCAGCGCGTACCTGATGCACTCGGTCGTCGGCACGCTCGTCTTCTACGGCCACGGCCTCAACCAGTTCGGCACCTGGAGCCGCGCCGCGCTCTTCGTCGCGCCCTTCCTCTTCTGGAGCCTTCAGCTGCTGATGGCCTGGTGGTGGACGAGCCGGTATCGAGTCGGCCCGCTCGAGGCGGTGTGGCGCGGGCTCTCGCGCGGAGACTTCTCGCTCGGCCAGGGTCAGGGCTGAAACGACACCTTCGTGAGCTGCTCCGACAGCGCCCAGAGCTTCGCGGCCACCGCCTCGTCGTGAGACGCCGCGTTCGACTCGACCAGCTTCGGGAACCCCGCCTGCGCCATGAAGCCGTCGGGGCCGAAGTACTGGCCACCTTTCACGTCCGGGTGCACGGCGGCGTAGACCTGCGGCAGCGAGCCCATCTCGGCCGACTGCGCGAGCAACGAGTTGCCGAGCTTCATGAACCACTCGCCCACCGACGACTTCTCCATCTTCGCGCCGACCGTCTGCAGGTTCGTCGACGAGTAGCCGGGGTGCGCAGCCACCGCGATGCTCTTCTTCCCGTGCTTTCGCAGCCAGCGCTCGAGCTCGTAGATGAAGAGCAGGTTCGCCAGCTTCGACTGCCCGTAGGCCGGCCACTTCGAATACGACTTCTCGGAGTTCAGGTCGTCGAGCTTGATCTTCCCGATGAGGTGCGCGTTCGACGAGACGCTCACGATGCGCGGCGCGCTCGCGGCCTCGAGCAGCGGCAGCACCTGCGCGGTGAGCGCGAAGTGGCCGAGGTGGTTGGTGCCGATCTGCATCTCGAAGCCGTCGGCGGTCTTCGAGAACGGCAGCGCCATGACGCCGGCGTTGTTCATCAACACGTCGATGACGGGGTACTTCGCGGCGAGCGCCTTCGAGAAGGCCGCGATGCTCGCGAGTGACGAGAGGTCGAGCGCCATCACGTCGATGCTGGCCGTCGGCACCTGTGCGCGCACGCCGGCCGCAGCCTCTTCGCCCTTCTGCGTGTTGCGGCAGGCCATCACGATCGAGGCGTTCTTCGACACGAGGTGACGCGTGGCCTCGAGGCCGAGGCCCGAGTTGGCGCCGGTGATGACGATTCGTTTGCCAGTGAGATCGGGAGCGTCTGCGATGGTCCAGGGCATGGGCCCTGCTCTAGCGGGCGTGCGTCACTCAGGCCAGTGAACGATCCACCCGCGGTTGCCGACCGCCCAGAGATCGCTCTCGGTGAGCCCATCGAGATCGTTGAGCGGGGCCCCGCCGTCGTTCGAGTACAGCACCTGCCACGACTGGCCGTTCCACTTGCGCACGGTGCCGTCGGCGCCGCTGACGTACACGCGGGCGGGGTTGAAGGCGCGCACGGCGGTCAGCGTCGCGCCCGAGGGTGAGGGCAGCCGCCGCCAGGTGGAGCCGACCTTCTCGATGACGACGCCGCGATCGCCGACCGCGAAGACGCTGGTGGCCGAGAGCACGTTCACGCCCCGCAACGACCCGCCGGGAAGGCCGAGCCCGAGGCGCTGTTCGCTCCAGGTGTTGTTGGCCGTCAGCAGGTAGGCGCGCATCTCGGAGCCTTCGCTGCTGCCCACCGCCCAGACGATGTCACCGAGCCGGTCGGCGTCTTCGAAACGAATGTCGGTGGTCGAGATGTTCGTCGACGACTCCATGGGCTGGCCGGGCGGTGTCCACTCGAAGCGGCGGGTGTTGCGCAGCACGCCTTCGACCTTCACGCCCCCGTCCGACACCGAGCCCCAGATGGCCGCGAACGGGTCGCTGAGCATGCGGGTGTTCGAGCAGCCGCCCTCGGCCACGCCGTGCGAGCTCAAGCGGCCCAGCGCCGGGTTGCCTCCACCAACGAAGACGTCGGCCGAAGGAGACGCCCAGCTCCGACGAATGTCGTTCGGGCAGCCGCTGCTCGAGGGCTCGAACAGGCCACCGTCGAGGCGGCCCCAGACGGCGTCTCCGCCCGAGACCCACAAGCGGCCCGGCGTCACCAGCGAGAGCGTCTTGAAGTCGACCGACTGCGGGGCATCGAGCCGCCGAATCCAGTTCGGGTTCATCACCGGGCAGACGTTCTCGTCGATGAGGGTGTCGCAGTCGTCGTCGAGGCGGTTGCAGACCTCGGTCGCGCCCACGTGCACGTCGGGGTCGACGTCGTTGCAGTCTCCTGGCGTCGTGGTTCGGCCGGCGCCGCAGACCATCGCCTCGCTGCCGGTGAGCCCGAAGCCGTCGCCGTCGTCATCGGCGAGCGTGACGGTGCCGCACGACTGAGGGCCGGCGTCGACAGGCCCCGCGTCGGGCGCGCCGCCATCACGGAGCCCGCCGTCGGGCAGGAGCACCGGCGAGCCACCGTCGAGCACGCCGCCATCGGCCAGCACACAGGTCGAGACCGCGCAGTCGAGCACGACGATGGCGCCTTCGAGCCGAACCTGGCGAAGCGCCGGGTCGGTCACGCGCAGCGCCCACGCGCCGGGGTTGAGCCCCGCGGGAACACGCGCGCTCAAGGTCTCGCTGCTGACCCACTGCACGTCGAAGAGCCCGATGACCGAGTCACCCTGCTCGACCTGCGCGCGAAACTGCGCGTTGCGCGTGGAGTTGCCCGGCTGGTCGAAGTCGACCTTCACGATGGCGCGGAAGTCGCCGTGAATGAGCACGTCGGTGTCGGTCTGCAGGAACAGCTCCGAGGGCTCGACGCTTCGCACCTGCGTCGCCGGCGTCGAGGCCGAACACGAGAGCAACACGAAGAGCGGCAGCACCACGAGACGCGACATCATGGGTGACGTTAGCGCGCCGACGACGCGAGGCGACACTTCCCGGGCGGACCGCGGCGCTGCGGGCTATACGCCCCTCCCATGCCTTCTCTCGCGAAACGAACCCTCTTCATCTCGGGCGCCAGCCGCGGCATCGGGCTCGCCATCGCGCTGCGTGCTGCCCGTGACGGCGCCAACGTGGCCATCGCGGCCAAGACGGCCGAGCCGCACCCGAAGCTCGCCGGCACCATTTACTCCGCTGCGAAGGAGATCGAAGCCGCGGGCGGCAAGGCCCTGCCGATTCTCTGCGACATTCGCAGCGACGATCAGGTCGCTTCGGCCGTCGAGCAGACCGTGAAGACGTTCGGCGCCATCGACATCTGCATCAACAACGCGTCGGCCATTCAGCTCACCGGCACGCTCGAGACACCGATGAAGCGCTTCGACCTGATGAACCAGGTGAACTCGCGCGGCACGTTCCTCGTGAGCCAGATGTGCCTGCCGCACCTGCTGCAGTCGAAGTTCACGCCGCACATCTTGAACCTGTCGCCGCCGCTCTCGATGAAGCCGAAGTGGTTCGGCTCGCACGTCGCCTACACGATGGCCAAGTTCGGCATGTCGATGTGCGTGCTCGGCATGGCCGAAGAGTTCCAGGGCAAGGTCGCCATCAACGCGCTGTGGCCGAAGACGACCATCGCGACGGCCGCGGTGAACATGCTGGGCGGCGAAGACATGATGCGCGCCAGCCGCAAGCCCGAGATCATGGCCGACGCGGCCTACGCCATCTTCAACAAAGGCCTCGACTGCACGGGCAACTTCTTCATCGACGAGCACCTGCTGCGCGCCGAGGGCGTCACCGACTTCAAGCCGTACCAGGTCGACCCCAACGTCGAGCCGCTGCCAGACTTCTTCGTCGACTGAACCCTCCCGTCGTCACCCGTCTCGAAAGAACCTCATGAACGTGTTGCTGCCGCTTGCGCTGGAGCTTCCCGACGGGTGGACGGTGAGGGAGATCGCCGGCCTCGTCTTCGTCGGCATTCTCACCTGGGTCATCTGGATCAAGTTCCGCCAGATGCAGTTCCCCCACGACTGGGAGCACGGCCCCGGCCCGAAGCGCGACCCGAAAGAGGCGCCCGCGCCGAACGAGCAGAAGCCGCCGCCGTCGAACCCCTGAGCCGGCTCAGCGGTCGTGCCGCAGGGGCTCGAAGTACGGCGGGTTGCGCTTCTTCGCGTCGGTCTCGAGCACGTCTTTCGGAAGGTGATCTTCCGGGCCGAACTCGCGCACGGGCTTGCCGTCGACCAGCACCGCCTTGCCCTGCTCGTCCTTCTTGAGGCCTCGCGGAAATCGACGGGTCCATCGCGCGTTCCACAGGCGCCATCGCACGCTTCGCCAACCACCCGACAGGAGCTACGAAGCCATGTTCGAGGAGAACCACACCATGCCGACCAACGACTCGGGCGCTCAGTGGGACGCGAAGTTCAAGGGCTTCTTGAAGAAGGCTGGAGAGGACTTCAAGCGCACCGCCGGCGACGTGAAGAAGGAAGCCGAGCGCCTCATGAAGGAGGCCCAGGACCCCGAGCGTCAGGCCAGGGTGCGTGAAGGCGTGCAGGAGGCGTCTGTCTGGGCGCGCAAGACGGCCGAGCAGCTCGCCTCGCTCGTCGAGGTCGGCGTGAAGCAGGCCGAGGGCGCGTTGTCAGAGGTCGCGCGCCAGCTGAAGACGACCGCGACGAAGCCGGTCGACGCCGAGCCTTCGCCCAACCCCGCGCCGACGCCGAAGAACGCCGCGCCGCCCGAGATGGAGCCCGCTCCCGCACCGGCCCCCGAGCCGAAGGCGCCCCCGAAGAAGACGGTCGGCCGCGGCACCGCGCCGAAGAAGACGCCCGCTGGGAAGAGCGGCGCGACGAAGAAGAAGTCGCTGGGCAAGAAGAAGAGCGCCCCCGAGGAGTGATGACGTCAGCTCTGTGACTGGCTGGCGCGTGACGAGCGCAGCTGCTGAATCAGCTCGAGGCGGCTCCGCAACCCCAGCTTCCTGGCTGCAGCCGAGAGGTGCGTCGCGACGGTCGAGGGCTTGAGGCCCAGCTCGTAGGCGATGAGCTTGTTGGAGTGCCCGAGGCTGGCGAACCCCACCACCTGCCGCTCGCGCAACGTCAGCCCGTCTTCGGCCAGCCTCGGGTCATTGCGGCGCGCGACGTAGTAGCGGCGGCCATCTCGCTCGAAGTGGTCATAGAGCGTCCACCGCGCCTCGAGCAGCGGCCGCCAGGCTTCGACGGCCTCGTCTCCACTCGAGCTTCGCGACGCGCGGGCGCGGGCCTTGTCGAGCGCCACCGCGGCGCCACGCAACGCGAGCCGTGCGGGCCCTTCGGCGGCGAGCCCTTCGGCGTGCGCGACGTCTCCGTCGGGCTCGAGCACGGCTTCGGCGCCGTCGAGGCCGCGCTGCAACGAGGCGTCGAGCTGCCGCCGCAGACGGAACCCCGAGGCCACGTGCGCGGCGAGCCGGCTCCAGCGCGCGGCGAACGTCGCGCTGACGGCCCGGCGCTTCCCCAGCGGCACTCCCAGCACGCAGCCGAACATCGTCGGGTCCTGCGCGTTGATGCCGATGCTGTCGGCGATGCCCCACGTCTGCTCGAACGCCTTCACCATCGGGTGCTCGTTCATGAAGCGCTCCCCCAGCAACTGCGAGAGCGTGCCGCACGTTCGCGTGACGAAGGTGCGCTCGATGACCGAGTACGGGAGCATCGGCGCGGCCGCCTCGAGCAGCTCGAGGCGCTGGGCCGGCACCTCGTGCGCGGCGAACGGGCCGATGCGAAACGCGTCTGGCTTCGAGGCGTCGTACAGCGCAGCCCACGCGCCATGCCCCGCGTCGACGACGGGCGCGACGGCCTTCACCACGCCTTCGAGCCACTCGGTCGTGGGGCGATCGATGGCGTAGGCCGCTTCGATGACGGCCACCGTCTGCGAGCCCTTCACGTCGAGAGCCTCGCGGCGAGCTCGGCGCGAGAGCCCACGCCGTACTTTCGAAACAGGCTCGCGACCTGGTTGGCCACCGTGCGAATCGCCGTCTTCCGCCGCCTGGCGATCTCGGCGTTCGAAGCCCCGGCGAGCAAGAGCTCGAGCACCTGCTGCTCGGCCGGCGTCAACGTCGGCGCACTCAACCGCGGAGCCTCTTCGCTCATCACGGCGAACTGCTGTTTGCCAAAGCGAAACGTCGTCCACTGACGCATGAAGGTCCCACCTTAGCGCACCACGCGGGCGTTGCCCTTCTCGCAAGACGAGGGGCGGCGCTTGTGGCTACGCTTCGCGGCGTGAGTCAACCCGATGAGAAGGGCAGTTTTTCCACCAGCATCGCCGACGACGTCATCAACGAAGCACTGAAGAGTGTGGAGAAGGCGAAGGCCGCCGTTCGGGGAGAGCCCGTACCTGCCGCACCAGCAGCTCCCGCTCCTGCAGCAGATGCCGCGCCAGTGGCTGCGGTTGCAGCCCCGAGCCCTGACCCTGCCAACGACGAAGTGGCCACGCTGAAGACCCAGCTCGAGCTGTCCATGGCG